>JALXFI010000115.1 GCA_027069035.1 bacterium | reverse complement strand
GGCATAAAGAGACCTTTAACAGGCTTTATTCTCCTCATGCCGGTTCATGGTATGATTGGAGATGGCAGCTTAAAAACAGGATAACGACCTTGGAGGAGATAGAGTCTCTGATAGAGCTTACACCGGAAGAAAAAAAGGGGATCGTTTGGTCAAAAGGCAAGCTTGCTATGGCTATAACACCGTATTTTTTTTCTCTGATCGATCCCGATGACCCTAATTGCCCGGTAAGAAGACAGGTTATACCGACAATCGAAGAATCTGTGATTGTAAACGAAGATATGGGTGACCCATGTGGAGAAGACTCTCATGCTCCGGTAAAGGGGCTTGTTCACAGATATCCCGATAGGGCGTTGCTTATAGTTACAGAGACCTGCGCATCATATTGCAGATACTGCACAAGAAAGAGGATTGTAAGTAGAGAAGCGGCATTCAACGGAAAAGATCATCCCAAAAAGGCTTTAGATTATATACGTTCTCATAAGGAGATCAGAGATGTGCTTGTCTCCGGTGGAGACCCCTTTATATTGGAAACTGGAAGATTAGAAGGTATACTGTCCCAATTGAGGGCAATAGATCATGTTGAGATATTAAGGATAGGAACAAAGATACCTGTTACAATGCCTCAGAGGATAGATACGGAATTGACGGATATGCTCAGGCGGTTTCATCCCCTTTTTGTTAGTATACACCTTACACACCCTAAGGAACTGACCGGCGAATGCAGAAATGCCCTTGGCCTTCTTGCAGATGCCGGCATACCGCTTGGCAGCCAAACGGTGCTTTTAAATGGTATTAACGATAATCCCGAAACGATGAAGGAGCTTATGCATGGGTTGTTAAAATCACGTGTGCGTCCTTATTATCTTTATCAGGCGGACCTTGTTCCTGGCACAGCTCATTTCAGGACATCCGTGGATACAGGGATTGCAATTATAGAAAGCTTAAGGGGGCATACAACGGGTTATGCAGTGCCGTCGTTTGTGATAGATGCCCCCGGCGGAGGTGGAAAAGTGCCTGTCGGACCTTATTATATAAAAGAAATAAAAAACAGGAAGATTAAGTTAAGAAACTACAATAATATGATATTTGAATATACGGAACCGGAGGTAAAGAAGAAGTAGAATTTTGGTTTGAGCTTTGTATTTGAAATACGGATAAGGGTGAAAATTTGCTTGTATGAAAATCGCTTAAATGATATTGTCAGTGAACGATTTGTTGTTTTACAAAAAATTAAATTTATCAGGAGGAAAACTTATGAAGAACAGGATGGTAGTTATCTTTACAATATTGATGGTATTGGTAAGCCTTAGCGCTTGCAAGAGAGGAAACAACGAGGAGGTGGAGAAGTCTTCGGACAATGCTTCTTCCAACACCGCTGTGCAGGAGCCGCTGGCTGAGATTACCGGAACCGTTACCGAGACAATGAACTCCGGGGGTTATACCTATGTGCAGATCGATACGGGCAGTAAAAAGATATGGGCCGCAGGCCCTGAGGTAAGTGTAAAAAAAGGCGATAAGGTAAGCATTCCCGATGGCATTGCTATGCAGAATTATCATAGCAAAACACTTGATCGCACATTTGACACCGTGTATTTTGTATCGAGTATCGCAGTTCATGGGGCAGAAGGTAACTCAAAAAGCTCCTCTTTAACCCCATACAGTCATGGCTCCATGATGTCAGAGGCAAAAGAGGAAATTTCAGGTATTGATAAACCTGCAGACGGATATACGATTGCAGAGCTTTACTCTAAAAAAGATGAGCTTTCGGGTAAAAAAGTGGCGCTACGCGGTAAGGTTGTTAAGTTTTCCTCAGCTATTATGGACAGAAACTGGATACACCTTCAGGACGGCACAGGCAGTGGGGATACAAAGGAGATGATCGTTACCACCAAGGAATCGGCAAATGTCGGAGACATAGTGCTTGTGACAGGTAATTTAACTGCGGATAAAGATTATGGTTATGGCTATAAGTATGATGTTGTTATTGAAGACGCCAGCGTTAAAGTTGAATAAAGGACGCATATCACAGAGAAATATTCGGAGGTATGTGTTTGAAACTTTATAACCTTTGCATACATGAGCTGCATGAAAAGCTTAAAAAAAAGGAAGTAAGTTCTATTGAATTAACAGAGGCTGTTTTAGAGCGTATTGAAAGGCTTGATGAAACGCTCCATGCCTTTATAACGGTCACGGCTGAAGATGCGCTAAGCGCAGCCAAAGACGCCGATGCGAGAATTTCTTCCGGAGATGAACTTACGCCTCTAACGGGTATCCCCATATCTATTAAGGATATATTCTGCACCAAAGACATACCCACTACCTGTGCGTCAGGTATCTTGAAAGACTTTATCCCCCCTTATGACTCAACGGTGGTAAAGAGGCTGAAAGAGGCTGGAGCCGTAATCGTGGGCAAGAACAACATGGATGAATTTGCCATGGGTTCTTCCACCGAGAACTCCGCCTTTAATATAACGAAAAACCCGTGGTCTCCGGATAAAATACCGGGCGGCAGCAGCGGAGGTTCTGCAGCTGCGGTTGCCGCAGGCGAATCCTTTGCTTCCGTAGGAACGGACACAGGGGGTTCCGTAAGACAGCCGGCGGCGCTTTGCGGAGTCGTAGGCATGAAGCCTACTTATGGAAGGATTTCAAGGTATGGAATGATAGCCTTTGCCTCTTCACTCGATCAGGCGGGACCTGTAACAAAAGACGTAAAGGATGCGGCGATAATATTAGGTGTTATTGCGGGTCACGACCCGCTTGATTCCACCTCTATAAATAAGCCTGTCCCTAACTATCTTGAGTCCGTTCAGGGGGACATAAAGGGTCTTAAGATAGGCATTCCAAAGGAGTATTTTATAGAAGGTGTAGGTAAAGAAGTGGCGGATGCAGTGAAAGATGCGGCATTGGCCATGGAAAAGGAAGGCGCCGTTGTTAAGGAGGTCTCTCTTCCTCATACCGAGTATGCCGTTGCCACATATTATGTTGTAGCTACTGCGGAAGCAAGCTCTAATCTTGCAAGGTATGACGGCGTTAAGTACGGATATAGAATAGATGAGCCCAACGATCTTATGGATATGTATTGCAGAACACGTGACGAGGGGTTTGGCGCTGAGGTTAAGAGAAGGATAATGCTTGGAACATACGTCCTTTCAGCAGGATACTATGATGCTTATTACAAGAAGGCATGCGAGGTCAGGACGTTGATAAGAAATGATTTTGATGAAGTGTTTAAAGTCGTTGACCTTATCCTTGCCCCAACGTCTCCCACACCCGCCTTTGGAATAGGAGAAAAAAAGAATGACCCGCTTCAGATGTATCTTTCCGATATTTTTACCATACCATGCAATCTTGCAGGTCTTCCGGGCATATCCATCCCATGCGGCTTTAGTGAAGAGGGTCTTCCTATAGGCATGCAGTTTATAGGCAGGTCGCTTGCGGAGGATTTAATACTAAAGGCCGGCGCCTGTTATCAGGGCATTACGGACTGGCATTTGATGAGTCCGAGCCTTTGATGCCGGTTGACGCTTTTTTTTATTTTTAACCTTTTAAATGTAAGCTCTCTTACTTCACTTAAAGAAGCCTTTGATGTATAATTATAGTAGTAAAGATGAGGTAAGGATTAAGGATGCAAGATGTTGTATACTGCGGGTTACGGGTTGAGATATACAATGAATGATAGGCGGGGAGTGTGTCTGTTTACAAACGGATAGGGATAACAAGATTAAAGGATAAAAAGGCTGAAAGGAGGGAGTGATAATCATGAAGATTAAACCTTTTTTATACAGTCATTTAGCTAACAAAATTGTTTCCCTTATGATGGCGGGGTTGTTTTCTCTTGCCACGCTTTCAGGATGTGCCTCAACGGTGAAAGAGAACCCCGGGGCTGTTTCAGGAGGCGCAATCGGGGCGTTAAGCGGGGGGCTGCTTGGCGGTATCCTTGGCAACCAGGTGGATAAAAAAGGAGAAGGGATAATCATCGGAGCGATACTTGGGGGGTTGGCCGGTGGGACAATTGGTCATTATGCCTATGATCAGAAGAAAGACAGAACGGAAACTGTGAAAAGGTACTCGTATACCCCGTCCTCCGGGGATGTCTTGAGAATTGAGGATGTATCTGTAAGTGATGCAACGGTGAGACCCGGGGAAAGGATAGACCTTAATACAACCTATGCCGTTATTGAACCTGATCCGAACGCCAAGGTTGGTATTATAGAGACACGAGAGATAAGACACAATGGCGTTCTTATCGGAAAACCCGAGGTAAAGGTTGTAAGATCAGGCGGAACGTATACCAGCACCGTGCCGCTCTTTCTTCCAAAAGACGCAAAGCCGGGCACATATGTTGTGACAACAACCGTTGATTCGGGACTCGCTAAGGACGCGCGAGAGACCTCATTCTTTGTTAAATGAGGCTGCTTTTAATTCTGCCTAAGGCGGACAGGGGCTTCCTTGGAGGGGTTTCGTCAAGTGGCAAAGCTGGTTTTGCACGTCTTGGGCTTCCCGTTGTCGCAGCCCTTACGCCTGATGATATTGATGTAAGGATACTGGATGCAAGGGTAGAAATCGTTGATTACGATACTCATGTCGATCTGGTGGGCATTACGGGTCTTACATCCGAGATGCTGAATGCATATAAGATAGCAGACGGATTCAGGAATAAGGGTGTAAAGGTGGTAATGGGCGGTGTTCATGTGTCGGCGCTCCCTGAAGAAGCCCTCCGCCATGCGGATGCCGTGGTTATAGGCGAGGCGGAGCTTGTATGGAAGGGGCTCTTAGATGACTTTAAAAGGGGAGAACTGAAACCTGTATATCGGAGCGAATCACTGATTGACATGAAGCATGTCCCTGTGCCAAGGCGGTCACTTCTTAAAAAAGAGATGTATACTTCCTTCAACACTATTCAGGCTACAAGAGGGTGCCCGTTTAAGTGCGATTTCTGTACGGTTACTAATTTTTTTGGTAACAAGTACCGCTGTCGGCCTGTTGAAGACGTTATATCGGAAATCAGGCGGTTTACGGGTAAAAGCATAGTATTTCTTGATGATAACATAGTGGGTAGGCCCCAATATGCCAAGGAACTTATGAAGGCGCTTATTCCATTAAAGATAAGATGGGGGAGTCAGGGCTCCATTACCCTTGCAAAGGATGATGAACTCCTGTCACTCTATTCAAAGAGCGGCGGCAGGTATGTATTTATCGGTTTTGAGAGCCTTGCTCAGAAGAACCTTGAGGGTGTCCACAAGGGATGGAACACGGCTAAAGACTATGAAGCGGCTATAAAAAAGATACATAAAGCAGGTATCGATATAATAGGAAGCTTCATCTTCGGCCTTGATGACGATGATACGGATGTTTTTAAAGATGTTCTTGATTTTATCTCAATAAACAGGATAGATGTTGCAATGTTCAATATCCTGACACCCTTCCCTGGTACGGGACTCTATGCGCGCCTTGATGAGGAGGGAAGGATATTCAATAGGGATTGGAGCAAATACCACACGGGAGAGGTGGTTTATAGGCCATTGATGATGACGGTTGACGAACTGCAAAAAGGGTATAACTGGATATACAGGGAGATGTATTCATATCGGAATATCCTGAAGAGGGTTTTTAGAACGCATAAGAATATTTTTTCAAGGGCGGCCATTAACTACAGTTATCGCCGTAAGGCAATTAAGCTTTCTTAAGCCGCAGTATTTTTTGATGAAGCAATCAACCTTTAAAAGGGTAAAATTGTTAAAACCTGTTTTTCAGGATAAAAACTTTATATAAAAGGAGAGGAAATGGATTATGAAGCCGTAATAGGCCTTGAGGTGCATGCCCAGTTATCAACGAATACAAAGATATTCTGCGGATGCTCTACAGAGTTTGGGGGTGACCCCAATACTCAGGTCTGTCCTGTTTGTCTGGGGATGCCGGGGGTTCTTCCCGTTCTTAACAGGAGTGTTGTAGAGTTTGCATTGATGATGGGTATGGCAACCAACTGCAGGATAAATACCGGCAGCCGTTTTGCCAGAAAAAATTATTTCTATCCTGACCTTCCCAAGGGATATCAGATATCCCAGTATGAACTGCCGCTTGCCTGTCAGGGGAGGCTTGGCGTTAACGTAAATGGTGTTAAACATGAAATAGGAATAACCCGTATACACCTTGAGGAAGATGCCGGCAAACTCCTCCATGGAGAAGAAGGCGACATGGTTGATTACAGTTTTGTGGATCTGAATCGGGCGGGTGTGCCCCTTATAGAGATAGTAACCGAACCTGATATACGTTCTTCGGAAGAGGCGGTTGCCGTTATTAAGGCATTAAGGGATATTCTGCTTTATCTTGAGATTTGTGATTGCAATATGGAAGAGGGAAGCCTCAGATGCGATGCCAATGTGTCTGTCAGGCCTTCAGGTGAGACTGCGCTTGGCACAAAGGCTGAAGTTAAAAACATGAATTCATTTAAGTTTTTAAAGAATGCGCTTGATTATGAGATAGAAAGGCAGATAGAGCTTATTAAAGATGGGGGGCGGGTTATTCAGGAGACAAGGCTCTGGGATTCCGGACGCGGCATTACCGTGTCGATGAGGGGTAAGGAAGAGGCGCACGATTACAGGTACTTTCCGGAACCTGACCTGCTGCCTGTGCCTGTTGAGGATTCATGGATTGAGGAGATAAAAGACAAACTTCCTGAACTGCCGCGGGAAAAGGCCGAAAGATTTATTAAAGACTATGAACTCCCATTATACGATGCGGAGGTTATCACTGCGTCAAAAAACCTTGCAGAGTTTTATGAACGGTGTGTAGAATTATTTCCTCAGCCCAAAACGGTGAGCAACTGGATCATGGCCGAATTATTGAGAGAGTTAAATAAAGAAAATAAGGATATTTCCGAGTCTGCGATGACACCTGAAAATCTTGCAGGAATACTTATCCTTATAGACAAAGGCACTATAAGCGGAAAGATAGCTAAGGGCATCTTTGAAGAGGTCTATGGAACAGGCAAATCTCCGGAGGATATAGTTAAGGAAAAGGGGCTTGTTCAGATAAGCGATGATGATGCAATAAGAGCGGTTGTGGAAGAGGTCTTGAATGCCAATCCCCAAAAGGTCGATGAGTATAAAGGCGGCAAAGTGGGGCTTATAGGTTTCTTTGTCGGACAGGTTATGAGAAAGACCTCCGGCAAGGCCAATCCCAAGGTGGCAAATGAGATTTTACAGGAATTGCTGCCATCTCCTGAGACATGATTCTATCTATATAAAAACACAGAAAGGGGATAACCCTCAGGGTTATCCCCAGATAATATTGCGAAAAAGAACCCTTTCCGTATGAAAACTAAAGCAGGGTATATCCGGAAACCCATATAGGCACTAATGATGTTTTCAATGCGGAAAGGAGGAGTTTTTTGCAAGGTCAAGGAAATCGAAGGTTTGTGCGGAGGCATACTTTTAGTATGTCGCACAAACAAACCTGAAGATTGACGCCGAGATTGCGAAAAAGAACCCTTTCCGGATGAAAACTATTTGAATTCCGCCTTACTAACCCACCACGACGGCACGGTTACCCTATACCCGACACTGCCAATATCCGTTCCGGCTTTTTTTATCCTGATCTTGAAATCCCACGGGCCTGTTCTCGTGAGGAAGGCCGTTGCTGTAAAGTCTTTGCCGTTTAATTTTGTCTTTTTTTCAAAGGATATTGGGGGTGTATTGTCATTAAACGGGACATTGTAATCAACAACAACATCGGCATCCGTTAAGGCCTTTCCATTCTGATCAAGCAGTGTGATGCTGATATCGTTTGCGCCCTTTGCAGGAGGATTGCTGTCCATAGTTACTATAACCTTTAAATCCTTTACCGTTTTTACCACCTTAAAATCCTTTGCGTGAAGCGTTCCTGCAACAAAAAACATACAAACAAAAATCAAGAGTATCCTTTTCATAATATATCCTCCTCCTTTTTTATTGGTTTTAATATATATAAAAAATAAGCAAATAATATGCCATAAAAACATTTTGAAAAATGTCTATATATTACATCCGGTTATATGAATAGTCTGGGATATATAAAGTAAAAAAGGGGAATTATTAACATCTTTTGTCACCTGTTATGTGAAAAATTTATCAAATTCATCCAAAGTCTTTATCTCGACTCTCAGATTTTGGCATTTAACTTGCGCCTCGCAACACGTAACCCGCAACATCTTTACCCAAATCCAGCTATATCGGGATTTGGGCATGATTATTCACCTTGATTATTGTTTTGATTTTGACTAATCTATTAAAAGCGGTTTTTGGTATGCTCAGGATGTTGGAAGAGATGTCTATTAAAGATAAAAAACTGTCATTATTGGTTAAGACTGCCGTTTTACTCTTTATCCTTTTTTATTCCTTTAAGGTATTTGCATGGCATGATGAAACCCATCTTGCTGTGGCAAAGGCCGCGGGATACTATAAATGGTATAATGCCGCAGGGGCGGATATTGCGAAACTGAAGGCGGGACGTGTTGAAGGCAATAACCACTGGTTTGATAACCCGGATGAGCTGGAGGTTACCCCTGCTATGGTATTAAGTCAGGTAAAACATTACAATGACCCTGATGACAGGAACGGGCATCTATACGGGGCTATAATTGCATCCCTTCGGGAGTATAAAAAGTCTAAAGGAAAAGGCAAGTATGGAGAGTATAACCTTGCCTTCTGTGCGCATTATGTAGCAGACCTTTCGCAGCCTTTCCACAACATACCGTACGATGATTTTAACAAGGCTCGCCACTCCCTTAATGAAGAAATTGTTGAAAAAGAGGTTTTACAGAACCTGTCACGGATAAAGGATAATATGTATGAGATAAAGCTGAGGCCCGATAAGTTTGAAGAAGACCTTTCAAAGGAGATAGCAAGAATAGCGAATATATCAAGACGGCTTGGCGTTAAGCTTAAGACGGAAAAAAGGAATATGACAAAAAAAGAGATATACAGGCAATTGGGCCATAGCGCCTCTTTGTTAAAGGCAATCCTTATGGCCTTGTAAAAAAGCCCGTCAAGGGAGAGTGCAATAAATTACTTTGTGTAGGGAGGTTTTGATGTTCAATACCATTGAGTGGAAAGATGACCGTGTTGTTATGATAGACCAGAGGCTTCTGCCTAATGAAGAGAAGTATAAGGTGTGTGAGGACTTTCTTGATGTGGCTGAAGCGATAAGAGAGATGGTGATACGGGGCGCACCTGCCATAGGTGTTGCGGCGGCCTTTGGTGTTGCGATCGGCGCAAAGGATATAAATGAAGGGGAAAGGGATGGTTTTGTATGTGAACTCGATAAGGTGTGTAAAACACTTTCAGAGACAAGGCCGACGGCAAAGAATCTCTTTTGGGCGATTGAAAGAATGAAAAATCTTGTAAAAAACAACCCTTCCGCTCAACCGGAAGAGCTCAAAACTATACTTAAGAAAGAGGCTTTGACTATTTACAGAGAGGACATAGAGATAAACAGAGCCATAGGCCGGCACGGCATGCCGGTTATAAAAGAAGGCGCAAATGTGTTGACGCATTGTAATGCAGGCGCCCTTGCAACGGCGGGATACGGCACGGCAGTCGGTGTTATAAGGGCTGCCTTTGAGGCCGGCAGAAGGCTTCATGTCTTTGTGGATGAGACAAGGCCGTTTCTTCAGGGTGCAAGGCTTACGGCATGGGAGTGTGTGAAGCTCGGAATTCCGGCGACCCTTATTACCGACAATATGGCCGGTTACTTTATGAAGAAGGGCATGGTTGACGTTGTTGTAGTGGGCGCCGACAGGATTGCATCCAACGGTGATGCCGCAAACAAGATCGGCACCTACTCGCTTGCGGTGCTTGCAAAGGAGCACAATATACCGTTTTATGTGGCGGCTCCATTTTCTACCATTGATATGGATATAAAGGATGGGGACGGGATACCTATAGAAGAGAGGGACAGGAAAGAGGTGACTCATATAAAAGAGATACCATTAGCCCCTGCAGGTATCATGGTTAAAAACCCTGCATTTGATGTGACCCCTCATCGTCTTATTGCAGGCATCATAACCGAAAAGGGTATAGTAAGAGATGATTTTCTTGAAGGTTTTAAAAGATTGATATGATATGGCTCAAACCTGGGACGGAGCCGGTCTTGACACCGGCCTTGACAGCATGGATGAAAATAAGCTTAATGAGCTCTTTGATATCCTTAACGGGCTTAAAGAAACCAAAGGTTCGGAGGATTTAAATAAAGCTGCGTTTTCTATAATTAAAAAATATGGCTTTAAAGAAGAAGAAAAGGCCTTCTCAAATCTCAAGACCTTTTTCCCTGAGATTGAAAGGCCTTTGTTCATACAGCTTCTCAAGGCGGTCTTATCTTCGCCAAATAAGGACAGGGCATTAAACGGCCTTGAACAGGCGCTACATAAGTTTACATGGGAGGGTATAAAACCTTTTATCAAGGCTTACACATCCCTGAAAAATATCGCCGTAATAATGGCGGCGTCACCGTACCTTACACAGATAATACTTAAAAACTATAATGTTTTAGCAGAGATTTTCCTTAAAGGCGGACTCTTTAAGGAAAAGTCATTGTCTGTTTTTGTAAAAGAACTCTCAAAGTTTACAGAGGGGGCGGATAATGCCGGGCAGGTGGCCAAAAACTTGAGGCAGTATAAACAGAGAGAGTATCTAAGGATAGGTGCAAGGGACCTTTGCGGCATTGCGCCCTTTGAAGATATAAGCAGAGAGCTTTCTGATCTTGCAAGCGCATCGCTTGAGGTTGCATTTAACCACTCTATTAAGAGTTTAAAATGCAAGTACGGTTCCCCAATGGAGTTTTTGCATAACGGGACAGGTACGGAGGCACGGTTTTCGGTTGTTGCAATGGGAAAGTTCGGCGGAAGAGAACTGAATTTCAGCTCTGACATAGATATCATCTATCTATACTCTTCAGACAAAGGTGAAACAACGGGGATAGAAACACCAACAGGCATTAGAGGGAAGATAGATCTCCATACTTTTTTTATAAAACTCTCTGAAATGATTACAAGGCTCATAGGTCAGACAACGGACGAGGGGTTTGTCTTCAGGGTTGACCTTGGCCTCAGGCCTGAGGGGGAGAACGGCGATCTTGCCAACTCTTTAAGAAGCATGGAGATTTACTACGAATCATGGGGACAGACATGGGAGAGGGGCGCCCTCATAAAGGCGCGTCCCGTGGCGGGTTCTCTTGAGCTTGGCAGGAGGTTCATCGATATGGTAATGCCCTTTGTATACAGACGTTATCTTGACTTTACCGCAATTGAGGATATAAAGGGCATGAAGGAGAGGATTGACCATCAGATAGTTAATAAAAAAAATACCCTTGATATTAAACTCGGCAGGGGGGGCATACGCGAGATAGAGTTCTTTGTTCAGGCGCTCCAGCTTATTAACGGCGGTAAAAACCCAAATATCAGGGAAGTAAACACCCTTAAGGCGTTAGAGGCGCTTAAAAGTGAGGGTTATATTGCCGATGATGAAGCAGCCGAACTGTCAAAGATATACGTTTTCTTTAGAGATGTGGAGCACAGGTTGCAGATAATCTACTGCAGACAGACGCAGACTCTTTTGGAGGATAAAGATGAACTTAACTGTATTGCAAAGACGCTTAGACCTTCATTATACGATGCAGAGCGCCTTATAGAACGCCTCAGGACCTCTATGGAGCGTGTGCACAGTATTTACAACAGGCTATTCTATGACCCGTCAAGGGCTTTAAAGGAAGAGGTTGACCCTTATATCATTGCCATCTTTGAAGAGGGCTTCTCTCAAGATGAAACAAAAAAAATCCTGTTAAAGAAGGGGTTTAAAGATTTAGATAGGGCTTTGTCCAATATCAAGTTGCTGAAAGAAGGCCGTCCTTTTATCCATTATTCTCCAAAGGCCAGGCAGTGTCTAAAGAAGATGGCGCCGTATCTCTTCTTAAAGGTGTTGGAAATGCCGGACCAGGGACTTGCCCTGTCAAATCTCGAAAGATTTTTGGCATTCATAGGACCCAATACAACGTACCTTTCGCTCTTGTCTGAGAACAGAGAGGTCATGGAAGCCTTGGTAAATCTTTTTGGAACGAGCGCATTCCTGTCGAGGTTTCTTATTGAGCATCCCGGGCTTCTCGATAATTTCATAACAGGTGAGAGCAGGAAAGAGATTAAAGACAAATCCGAGATGACGGATGAACTCAATCTTTACTTAAGCGAAGCAGGGGATTATGAAGAGGCATTGAATCTTTTGAGGAGGTATAGAAACACAGAGGTTTTAAGAATAGGGGTAAATGATATTAACCGCAGAATCAAGGCTCATCAGGTTTCAGAACAGATGTCATGTCTTGCGGATGTCTGCCTTGAAAAGGCCCTTGAGATTGCATGGAAAGAGCTTTCGAGGAGATACGGCGAGCCGGTTGCACGAAAGGGGGATTTAAAAGAAAAGATCCCATTTTGCATTATCGGACTTGGCAAACTGGGAGGGACGGAGCTTTTATACGGCTCTGACCTTGATATTATCTTTATATATCTTAAGGATGGAGAAACTGATGGAGAACTTGCCATAACAGCTCATGAATTCTTTGCAAGGCTTGCACAAAAGATAATATCCATACTTACAACCATTACAAAGGAAGGGTATGTCTTTAAGATAGACACGAGACTCAGGCCTTCAGGAAGTTCCGGGCCTATTGTAACATCCTTCTCTGCCTTTGAAAGGTACCATAAGGAGACGGCTCAGATATGGGAGAAACAGGCTCTGTTAAAGGCGAGGTTTATTGTGGGCGATAAGCCTTTTGGCAAAGCGATCATATCCGCTGCATGGAACATTATATGTGAAAAACCTCTTACTATAGATGATGAAAAGGAGATAAAGAGGCTGAGACTAAGGATGGAGAAGGAACTTGGAAAAGAAGACGATAGCACTATAGACATAAAGTTTGGAAGAGGCGGAATGGTGGATATTGAATTTATAGTGCAGGCGCTTCAGTTGAGATATGGAAGAAAGAACAAAGACATAAGAGGCGCCAACACCATTAATGTTATAAAGAAACTTGAAAAGAAAGGGCTTCTCTCTCAAAAGGATTGCCGGTTCCTTTCATACACCTATAGTTTCTATAGAGGCATAGAAAACCGCTTGAGGATCATAGAGGACAGGGCGAACAGCAAAATAAACGTTAAGGAACCGAAACTTATCAATATATTACGCAGCCTTAACTGCAAAGATATAATGAGCTTTCTTGATGTATATAATAAGAAGGCTGCCGGAGTAAGGATGCTCTATAATACACTCTTACACCAGAATTCCCATCCTTAAAGAAACCGGAGACAAATCAAGAAAGAATTAAAATTAAGTATAATTATTTAAGGGCCTCCAGTTTCTTCTTGATCTCCTGCGCTGCAGCCTCGCCACCGAACAGGAGAACAGGCCCCATTACGGCTGAGATAAGTTCATTAAGGTCGCCCTGCTCGATGGAGTCGGCATCTTTGCCCACCACTTTGCATTTTTCCTCTACGATCATCTTTGCCGTAATCGGAGATAGCGTGGTGTTTAATATCTCATATATACTTTGACCGAGTTTGTTCATTTACCCACCCCAAACTTTTTGGCGATGTCAGAGAGCCTTTTTGCCGTAAAATAAACCATAAGATAGGTGATGAAGATCAGCAGATACTCCGGAAATTCAGCGGCGTCTCCCCATACCTCTTTCAACTCAAAGGCCTCTCTCACAGTGTGCCACAGGGAAAAGAGCGCCAGGAATAAAACGACCAACGTAAAACTTTTTGAAATTGCCTTAAGTTCACTTCCTTCAGGGAAACTGCCGCTTGCCGTGCTTATATAAACAAGCGATATAATTCCAATTAAAATTAAAATCACCCCAAATAATTCTTCCATCGTGCACCTCCTTTTATTAAGTAAGGTTTATAAATTTTTTGGATTATAAGACGGTATAAATCCATTTGTCAAGTATTTAAGAATTAAAAGATTTAAGGTGCAAAAAACTGAGATATATTTTTGAAAAAATTAAAGTAGTTGACATCTTCCGGCAATTTATTATAAGCTTTTTGGGCTCAAAGATTGGAGAAGTATATATTGGAAAAGGCAAAAAAAATATGGCTTGACGGAGAACTGGTAGGTTGGGATGATGCAAATGTGCATGTTTTGACCCATACACTGCATTATGGATTAGGGGTTTTTGAAGGCATAAGGTGTTACGAGCTTGATGACAAGAGATCTGCCGTTTTCAGACTCAAAGAACACATAGATCGCCTCTTTGATTCCGCCCATATAGTCGAACTGGATATCCCTTTCTCCCGTGAGAAGCTTTGTTCAGGGGTGATTGAAACTATTAAGATAAATACCCTTAGAGAATGCTATATAAGGCCGCTTGTCTTTCTTGGCGACGGCAGCATGGGTCTCTTTCCCAAAAACAATCCTGTGAGGGTTGCTATTGCCGTGTGGCCATGGGGGGCATATCTTGGGGAGGACGGGGTGGAAAACGGCATAAGGGTAAAGATATCCTCTTTTACAAGACAGCATGTAAATGTAAACATGACAAAGGCCAAGGTGTGCGGAAGTTATGTAAACTCTATTATGGCTAAAAGAGAGGCTGTTTCCTGCGGTTATGATGAGGCCCTTCTCCTTGACACAGAGGGTTACGTATCGGAGGGGAGTGGGGAGAATATCTTTTTTGTAAAGAACGGTCAAATAAAGACAACCCCTCTTACATCGATTCTCAGAGGTATAACAAGGGATTGTGTTATCGAGCTTGCCGGATATAATGGTATTGAGATCAAAGAAGAAAGATTTACGAGAGATGAGCTCTATACGGCGGATGAGGCCTTTCTTACAGGGACCGCCGCAGAGATAACACCTGTAAGAGAGATTGACGGGAGGGTTATAGGAGAGGGGAAGCCTGGCGTCGTGACAAGAAAACTTCAGTCCGCATTTTTCGATATTATTAGAGGCAGACTTGACAAGTACGAGGGATGGCTTCAATATATTTAAGGCTTAAGATTAAATTCAGAAGCAATTTATAATGATAAAGAATGATAGATGGATAAAAGAGATGGCCCTGACTCACAAGATGATAGAGCCGTTTCAGGAGTCTCAGGTAAAATCCGGTGTTATATCATACGGTCTATCCTCTTTTGGTTATGATATCCGTGTGGCGGATGAATTTAAGATATTCACCAATATTAACTCCACTATAGTCGATCCAAAGGTCTTTGATAAGCAGTCGTTTGTTGATTTTAAGGGCGATGTCTGTATAGTCCCCCCAAATTCATTTGCCCTTAGCAGAAGCGTTGAGTATTTCAGGATACCCCGCAAAGTCATGACCATTTGTCTGGGGAAATCCACTTATGCCAGATGTGGAATCATAACCAATGTTACGCCTTTTGAACCCGAGTGGGAGGGACATGTAACCCTTGAGATATCCAATACCACTCCTCTTCCTGCCAGGATATATGCAAATGAAGGTATAGCCCAGGTCCTTTTCTTTGAAAGCGATGAGCCCCCGCTTGTATCATATGCGGATAAAAAGGGAAAATATCAGTCACAGACCGGCATAACCTTGCCAAAGATATAATAAATAATGGAGTTTATTTTACCCGAACCCCTTGTCTTTGAATTTTGCATATAAAATCTTTTATACATTAACTCATCCTTTAACTTACAGTTCGCAAGTTAAATCGATCAAATAAAATGGAACAGGTTATAATCATAATTTTACTCTTTCTTATTGCCTTGCTGGTTTTTGTGATCCTGTATTTTGCAAAGAAAGGCAGGGAAAACAATAACTTTATGATGATGCAGCAGCAGATTGACGGACTGAGGGAACAGCTCAGGGCAAGCCTTGAGGGGAGCGCAAAGGTGGTTAATCAGCAATTGGATACCCTTACACGGGCATTGAGTGAAAGGCTTAGCGAGGGTTCTGAACTTATGCAGAAGGTGAACCGCACCATAGGCGAGAGGCTCGATAATGCCGCAAAGGTGATAGGAAATGTGCAAAAAAGCCTTGGTCAGGTAGAAGAGGCCAATAAAAGAATATACGAAGTGGGCAAGGACATAGCAGGCCTTCAGGAGATATTAAGGGCGCCTAAGTTCAGGGGGTCTCTTGGAGAGCTTTTTCTTGGCGACCTGCTTATGCAGATACTGCCTACTACCCATTTTGCCACGCAGTATGCGTTTGAGAGCGGAGAGAAGGTGGATGCCGTGATAAAGGTTGGAGATAACCTTGTCCCTGTTGATTCAAAATTTCCGCTTGAGAATTTCAGACGTTTTATAGATGCCGGCAGTGAAGGTGAGAAGAAGAGCCTTAAAAAACAGTTTATAAGAGATGTAAAGAAACATATTGATGACATACAGAGAAAATATGTAAAACCCGATGAGGGGACATTCGATTTTGCGCTTATGTATGTCCCTGCTGAAAACGTTTATTACGAGACTATCTTAAAGGATGAATCTTTCGATGAAGATAAAGGGATTTTTCAGTACTCCATAAATAAAAGGGTCATACCTGTATCTCCCAACAGTTTTTACGCATATCTGCAGGTGATCCTTCTTGGGCTGAGAGGCTTCAGTATAGAAGAGAGGGCAAGGGATATCTTTGGTTATATATCAAGACTTTCAGGTGATTTTGAAAGGTTCAGAACCGATTTTGAACTTGTGGGCACTCATCTTTCAAGGTCGCGCTCAAGTTATGAAAATGCAGAAAAAAGGCTTTTGAGGCTTGAGTCTGATGTGGAACGCATGACATCTCTTGAAGAAGGGGAGAAGGCCTTGCCCGATAAGGAGAAAACTTTATAAAGATCTTTCCGGAAGCAGAGACGGCTTTCTTAACCCTCCCAAAACAGATATAAATCTTTGTGTAATTTTATAGCAGATTGACGGGGTCTATATCTATCGTCATCTTTACACCCCTTATCGCTTTATAATCTTTCAAGGCCTTTTCAAGGAAGCCGTGAAGCGATTTGTGAGAATCCCCTTTTATAAGCATCTGCCATCGGTGTTTTTTCCTGAGCATGGCATAGAAGGCAGGCGCAGGGCCAAGCAATCTGATGCCCCTGTCTCGCGCAGCCGCCTTTACTGTCTTTTCTTTAAAATTCAATGCATTTTTTGATACCTCTTCATGGTCTTCTCCTTCCCATACAATATTTGCAAGCCTTGAAAAAGGAGGGTATCCGGTCTCCTTCCTCAGCGTGCACTCATTTATAAAAAAATCCTTATAATCATGGTTCTTAACCTTTTCAAAACAATAATGGTCCGGATTATAGGTCTGGATTATGACCTCGCCTGGAATATTGCCACGCCCCGCTCTGCCGGCCGCCTGGGTCAGGAGTTGAAAAGTCCTTTCTCCAGCCCTGAAATCCGGAATGTTAAGGGATTGATCGGCCGATACTATGCCTACAAGCGTGGTATTCGGGAAATGGTAACCCTTTGTGACTATCTGTGTGCCTATAAGAATATCGATCTTGCCGTCTTCAAAATCTTCCCAGACCCTGTTCTTTCGCCTTGCAGTATCCCTGTCCATATTCTTTATGTTTGCGTCGGGGTAAAATTTCCTTACCTCCTCTGTAAGCCTCTCTATTCCCGTGCCTATAGGGAATATCTTGTTTCCATCGCAGTTTTTACACTTAATCGGCCGGCGTTCGATGTGGCCGCAGTAATGGCATCTTAAAAGCCTCTTTTCTTTATGAAAGGTAAGGGATATGAGGCAGTTGGGACACCTGCAAACATGGCCGCAGTCCTTGCAGAGTATAAAAGGCGAGAAACCCTTTCTGTTTAGAAAAAGAATAACCTGCTCGCCTTTTTCTATCCTGTCTCCCATTGCTTTAAGGAGTTTTTCGGATAGTATACGGTCTTTTTCTTCCCGCATATCCACGATGGTTATATTCGGAAGGTCTCTGTTCTCAACCCTTTTAGAGAGTTCGATACACGTAAGTTTTCCGTTTGTGCAGTTGTTGTATGATTCAAGTGACGGGGTTGCAGAGCCGAGCACTACAACACAACTGTTGAGTTTGCCTATTAGCAATGCCAGGTCGCGGGCATTGTATCTAATGCCGTCTTCCTGTTTGTATGACGAGTCGTGTTCCTCATCTACGATTATAAGCCCTATATCTTTTAAAGGGGCGAATATGGCGGAACGCGCCCCCGCAACTATATCTACTTCACCTCTTTTTATCATTGCCCATTGACTGATTTTTTCTGATGTAGTTATTCCGCTGTGTAAAAGCGCAACCTTTTTAAAACGGGATAGTATAAATCTGCTGAGCCTTGAGGCAAGTGCGATTTCCGGGGCAAGGAAGAGTACCTTTCTGCCGAGTTTAAGGCACCTGCTTATAGCCCTTAGGTAGACCTCGGTTTTTCCGCTCCCCGTAACACCGAAAAGCAGAAAAGACCTCTGCGCTTTCTTTGAAAGCGCATTCGTTATTTCTTTTAATGCGGCTTCCTGTGCGCTGCCGAGCCTTCCGCTGTGAGCAGGCAGGGGGGCGTTCAAGACACCCTTAAACGTTTCACGGTATACTATCCTTACAAACCCCTTTTCCTCAAGTTTTTTTAATGCGCCGTATGGATTTGGAAAATATTCTTTTAGTTTATCAAGGGGCGCTTCGCCTTCTAAAACAAGCCGGTTAAGGATCGCTTTCTGCTTTGTCGCCCTCTTGTCTATCTCTGAAATAGCCGGATCATTTTGGGAACTTTCATTAAGTGCTTTATCTCTGTCTTTTCCCGCATACACCGCAAAGGCCTTTTTCGATACCTTGCCGGATTCCTTGATGTAGCATTTTTCTTCTATAAATCCCTTCATTTTAAGCAGATTCAGGGCTGCATGGACACCGACTTTCTTAAAATGCCGGTTTAACGCCGTTATGGATGTCTTGCCTTTTTTTTCGATGAAACCGAGGATACCGTCGGCTTTTTTTTGTTTTATGTAATCACGTCCTGCAGGGGTAATATAAAACTCCCTCTTTTCTTTTGGCTGCGGCTCGCCGCTATGAGCGGTTTTTATCACCTCTCCGAGACTCGATAAATAATATGAAGATATCCACCTGTAGAGCGATAATCTTTTTGAATCAAAAATGGGTTTTTCATCGATGATATCGATAATATCCCTTACGCCTTCCATGTCGGTTTTGTTTAAGATGGCGACAATATAGCCTACAAGACGCCTTCTGCCAAACGGGGCAAGAACCCTTCTGCCCGTATAGGCTGATGGCTTAACCTTTGCCGATGGCACAAGCGATAGGGGCAGATTGTAAATGAAGGTTTTATCTATAGGCAGGTCAAAGACTACCTCTGCAAAGATTTTGTCCATAGGTTTGCGGTTGTGTGGCATAAGTATTCCATCATGTTTTTTTAATAGCAGACATCCTGATATTAATCCATTAAAAAACTTTGGATGTATGTCTGCCGGGCAGGCGGTAAGTTAATATATTAATAAACCCTGCTTATATAGTGTTTGATAAAAGAAGAGATTAAGCGGCTGTCTTTGGATGTAATGCCGCTGAATTGTATGCCCATCCCTGTAACAGGTTTCTTTACCCCCTTATAATTGGCGGTCCAAACAACCTTTCCTGTGGTCTCGATATATCGGTCTTCTTCTTTGAGCATAAATCTTACTTTTGTTGTGTCTCCAATCTTTATTGGGGTATTTGTGGAAACGTATGCCCCTGTTTCACTTATATTGAGTATATAGCCAGTGTCGTTTATATCCTTAGAACTCAAAAACACAGGCAGTTCTGTGTTTATTCTTAAGTTTTTTCTCTGTTGGTTTTTTGGATAGAGTATCTTATTGATCTTGAATATACACATCTCGGGAGATGTCCCTTTTATAATGCAGTCAAAGACCCTTAGACCTCTGAGCACCCGGTGTATCTTCTTGGCCTCGGTGCTTTCAATTACGGCAATGACCGGCGGTTTGCCTGTGCGGCCAGAATTTCTCAGCCACTCAAGTATGTCAAATGCATCTATATGAGGCATATTTAGATTTATAATCATAAGATCAATATTGAGGGGATCTTTTTTTAATGCAGATATTATCTCCTCTTTGCTGTCAACTATCCTTGTATGATGGCCGGCGCTTAAAAGGATGTTATTTATGTTGAGTGAAAACGATTTGGGGTGATCGACAATGAGTATATTCTTTGTATCTTCAGAAAACATTCGGACCTCCGGTTCAGGTTAGAAACAATCCATTGTCTTAAGAAAACAGGCATGAAATTAATTCATTTATACCTCATAAGAGCATCATTGTCAAGAACCCAAATCCCGATATATCGGGATTTGGGTTTTAGTTTTCCCTTGACAGAAACAACACTCATTGTATACAGTATACAATATTACTTCTTCAATTCTTCAAAAATTCCGTTAAATTTATAAAATTCAATATATTATTCATGGAGTCGCTGAAATGGGAAGAAAAAAGATAACTATAGTAGGAGCGGGGCATGTCGGCGCACATGCCGCATTGTGGGCTGCATCCAAGGAATTGGGTGATGTGGTTCTGGTTGATATCGTTGAAGGAGTGCCTCAGGGCAAGGCCTTGGACCTTATGGAGGCCTCTCCCCTTGGGGGCTTTGATGCGCAAATATTAGGGACTAACGATTACAGGGATACCGAGGGTTCTGATATAGCAGTTATTACCGCAGGTCTTCCAAGAAAGCCCGGTATGAGCAGAAGCGACCTTGTTGTAAAGAATGCACCCATAGTCAGGAATGTGGTAGATGAGTTGATAAGATATTCCCCTGATACCTTTATCATTATTGTAACCAATCCGCTTGATGCGATGGCCTATGTGGCAAAGTCCGTAAGCGGGTTTGACAGAAAAAGGATTATGGGCATGGCGGGAGTGCTTGATTCTGCAAGGCTGAGGGCATTTGTCGCTATGGAGCTTGACGTGTCTGTCGAGGATGTAACCGCGTTTGTCCTTGGAAGCCACGGCGACGATATGGTGCCTATACCAAGGTATACAACCGTTGCGGGTGTGCCTCTTGCCGAGCTTCTTCCAAAAGAACGGATCGATGCAATCGTTGAAAGGACCCGAAAGGGCGGCGGTGAGATAGTGAGTCTTTTAAAGACAGGGAGCGCTTATTTTGCCCCTTCCGCCTCTGTTATAGAGATGGTGGAATCCATACTTAAAGACAAAAAAAGGATACTGCCGTGTTCGGTCTATCTTGAGGGAGAGTATGGCCTGAATGGGCTTTTTATGGGCGTGCCGGTAAAGCTTGGGGCAAAAGGTGTGGAAGAGATTATTGAGTTTAAGCTTTCAGATGAAGAGAAAGACGCGCTTAACCGCTGCGCCGAGTCTGTAAACGGCCTTATTGGAGCTATAAATCTGTGATGAGGAGGATAGAGAGCGCAGAGATCACCGAACAGGTAAAAACGATGTGTATCCAGGCAAACACCGAGCTTGGAAAGGATGTAGTGGATAAGCTTGAGGATGCACTTAAAAAAGAGACCTCACCTGTGGGATGCGACGTAATATCACAGATCATTGAAAACGCCGATATCGCAAGAGATGAAACCCTTCCCATGTGTCAGGATACGGGTTTTGCGGTATTTCTTGTCGAGCTTGGCAGCAATGTTGAAATAGTTAACGGAAGCCTTGAAAATGCAATACAGGAGGGTGTGAGGGCAGGATACAGGGAAGGATATCTCAGGAAGTCCATCTGCGACCCGCTTAGCAGAGAGAACACGGGAGACAATACCCCGGCCGTAATACATGTAAAACTTATCGAGGGAGACAAGTTAAAGATTGTATTTGCCCCAAAGGGCGGGGGAAGCGAAAACATGAGTAGGATAGCGATGCTTAAACCCGCCGACGGGTTAACAGGCATAAAAGACTTTGTCATAGAAACAGTGGAAAGGGCGGGGGCAAACCCCTGTCCGCCCATAATAGTGGGGGTAGGTGTGGGAGGCACCTTTGAAAAGAGCGCCATACTTGCAAAAGAGGCGCTTTTAAGGCCTGTTGGCAGTAAAAACCCTAATCCCCGGTGGGCTGAAACTGAGGAAGACCTTCTTAAAAGAATAAATGCCCTTGGCATAGGCCCGATGGGCCTGGGCGGGAGAACAACTGCTCTTGCAGTCCATATTAATACCCATCCATGCCATATTGCAAGTCTTCCTGTGGCGGTAAATATCCAGTGCCACGCCGCAAGACATAAAGAAGTTGTGCTTTAGTGTCTGCCGATAAATTATCGGAATAAAGCATTTCTGATAATTTATAAGGGTGGTTTTTCCTGAAAAACAGAGATATTTAGCTGAAAGTAAGGTTGTTATGTCAAATGTTATCAAACTTAAAACGCCTCTTCAGGTAAGCGACATCGAAGCCCTGCGCATTGGCGACATTGTCCACATTACCGGGACCGTTTACACCGCAAGGGATGCGGCTCACAAAAGGATGATAGACACTATTGACAGGGGAGAAACCCCGCCCTTTGATGTAAAAGGCCAGGTTATCTATTATGTTGGCCCTACGCCGCCCAAACCCGGCAAGGTTATAGGTTCGGCAGGCCCTACTACAAGCTACAGGATGGACCCGTATACTCCAAGGCTTTTAGATCTCGGGCTCAGAGCAACCATCGGGAAAGGGCAGAGGGGCAAAGACGTTATAGAGGCGATGAAGGAGTTTAAGGGCGTGTATCTTGTTGCGGTCGGAGGTGCCGCCGCGCTTATCTCTAAAAGGATAAAAGAGGCTGAGATAATTGCCTACGAGGACCTTGGCCCTGAAGCGATAAGAAGGATATATGTTGAGGATTTTCCGGCTATTGTGGCAAATGATATCCTTGGGGAAGACCTTTTTTCTCAGGGAAAAGAAAAATACAAGACCCAAATCCCGCGATAGCGGGTTTGAAATTGGCAATACATCCTTAACTGCCTGAATTAACTGATATATCCTCGGTGATTTTCTTTCTCATCGTACCGGTTGTGTACGCTTCAAAAGAAAAATCGCCTGCGGCCTTGCATTTAAGGCGTCTTGCCAATTTACCCAAAAAATCTGTTTCTGCTTTTGGGCAGGATCAGTGTGTAGTTGTTTTCAAAATATATTCTGTAAAACAGGAGGGGATAGAGAACAGTTGAAAATAAAGATAGGTGTTAAAGACTTAAGAAGCGAGTTTATAGACCTTATCCAGAGGATAACAGGGGAGGAGATCGCCCTGTGTTATCAGTGCGGGAACTGCACGGCCGGCTGCCCCGCCGCCTTTGCTATGGATATTGCGCCACACCACGTTGTAAGGCTCCTCCAGCTTGGACACGAAGAGACGGTGCTTGATGCAAATTCCATGTGGATCTGTGTTTCGTGTCTACAGTGTTACTCGAGGTGTCCGAAGAATGTTGATATCTCCAGAATAATGGAGGGGCTGAGGCAGATGAGTTTAAGGAAGGGAATCGACAAAGTGGAGATAAAACAACTTCCGGTTGACATCCTTTCCGATTCTCCGCAGCAGGCGCTGGTTGCAGGATTCAGGAAACTTGTAAATTAAGGGTTTGGATATAAGGGTTAAGCATGACGAAAGAAAAAGATATAGGCTATTATCCCGGCTGCACCCTCAACACCGTTGCCAGGGGGTTTGACACCTCGACAAGGGAGAGCGCAAAGATACTCGGGATAAACTTAAAAGAGCTTTCTCAGTGGAACTGTTGCGGGGCGGTTTATCCTCTGACCCCTGATAACCTGATGGGGGTTGCAGGCGCTGCAAAGGTCTTGAGTGCGGCTGAAAAAGAGGGCGAGAGGCTTACAACGCTCTGCTCATTCTGTTTCAATGTGCTCAAGAGGACAAAGACCGGGCTTGACAGGGATGAAGAAAGGCGGCGGGTGGTAAACGATTTTCATGAGATTGACTACAGCGGCGGCGTTAAGGTGCTCCACTTTCTTGAGGTGCTAAAAGAAGATGTCGGTTTCGGCAAGATTAAGGAGAGTGTTAAGACCCCCCTTAAAGGGCTTAAGCTTGCCCCCTATTACGGGTGTATGCTCTTAAGGCCGTTTGAGGAGGTTGGGATAGATGACCACGAAAATCCGACGATATTTGAGGATTTTTTGGCCACACTGGGCTGTGAGGTTGTAAGATATCCCAAGAGGATAGACTGCTGCGGCGCCCACATATCGGTAAGCGAGAAGGAGATAGTGGCGGTAATGTCGGGCAATGTTCTGCTCTCTGCATTCAGAAACGGCGCAGAGGCACTTATAACAAGCTGTCCTCTTTGTCTCTACAATATCGAAAGAAGCGAGGAGGCGCTGGTAAAACGTGAACCTGCGTTTAAGCCTATACCGGTTGTGTATTTCTCGCAGATACTCGGCCTTGCGCTTGGTCAGGATAGGGAATCCTTAGGGTTTGAACGAAACATGTATGATTTCAGGCCTCTTTTAAAATCAAAGGGGCTGTAGGGAAATGAATAATATGACTCCCTTAAACATCAGGAGGTTGTTATGGCGCGCATAGGGGTTTTTGTATGTCAGTGCGGCAATAATATCGCATCCACCGTTGACACAAAAAAGGTTGCGGATGAGATGGGTAATCTGCCGGGTGTCGTATGCAGTCAGGACTATAAGTTCATGTGTTCTGCCGTAGGGCAGGACATGGTTAAAAAAGTGATAAAGGAAAATAACCTTGACGGGGTGGTTGTTGCCGCATGCAGTCCTCATATG
>JALXFI010000114.1 GCA_027069035.1 bacterium | reverse complement strand
ACAGTCCCTGATATAGTGTGCATGAAGAAAGATGGGAAAAGGTTCCCTGTTCTTACGGCGTATGACTATCCGACTGCCAGGATACTTGATAAAGAGGGGATACCGCTTTTTATTGTAGGGGATTCCGTGGGAATGGCTATGATGGGTTATAAGACAACACTGCCTGTTACCATTGAAGAGATGATATACCATTCAAGGGCAGTGGCAAGGGGCAGGAAAAGGGCTCTTGTTGTAACGGATATGCCGTTTCTCTCATATCAGGTGTCTCAAGATGAGGCAAGAAAAAATGCGGGAAGGCTTCTTAAAGAGGGCATGGCAGAGGCCGTAAAGGTTGAGGGCGGCAGGCGCATTGAACATATAATAAGAGCGATTATTGATATAGATATACCGGTTATGGGTCATATAGGACTTACCCCGCAGTCGGTTCATATGATGGGTGGTTACAAACTGCAGGGTAAAGGAAGAGAAGATAGAGAAAGGATCATAGAAGACGCAAAGGTTGTAGAAAAGGCTGGCGTTTTTTCCATCGTCCTTGAAGGCATTCCGGCCGGGCTTGCAAAAGAGATAACGGAAATGCTTTCCATCCCTACTATCGGCATTGGCGCAGGGCCATACTGTGATGGACAAGTGCTTGTTGTTAATGATATGCTGGGCATAAACCCTGAGTTTAAACCAAGGTTCGTAAAGTCATATGCAAATCTCCATGACACTATATCCGGCGCCGTAAGAAGGTATATTGAGGACGTAGAAAAGGGTACATTTCCCTCAAAGGAACACTATACTTCCTGAAGAGTCAACCCCACATTCGATACTATGGAAATTGTTACCGGCATAAAGGATATGCAGAAGTGCTCTGAAAAATATAAAAAGGAGGGTATAAGTATTGCCTTTGTCCCTACAATGGGATATTTTCATGATGCGCATATGATGCTTTTTGAAGAAGGGAAAAAAAGGGGGGATGTACTCGTTGCATCCGTGTTTGTGAATAATCTACAGTTTGGTAAAGGTGAAGATTATGCCACTTACCCAAGGGATCTCAATAAAGACTCTGCCATGGCCAGAAAAGCGGGGGTCGATATCCTTTTTGTCCCTGATATGTCCGAGATGTATCCTTCCGGTTTTGAGACATATGTTACCGTAGAAGAGGTTACAAAGAACCTCTGCGGAATATTCAGGCCTGACCATTTCAGAGGTGTAACCACAGTAGTGGTAAAACTGTTTAATATTGTAATGCCTAACACGGCAGTATTCGGTGAAAAAGACTATCAGCAGCTTATAACCATAAAAAAACTTGTGGATAACCTTAATTTTGATATTGATATAGTCTCAATACCAATAATAAGGGAGGAGGACGGACTTGCCTTAAGTTCAAGAAACGCTTATCTTACACCTTCGGAACGCAGCGCAGCACCGCTTATTTACAAGGCCCTTAAAGAAGGTGAGAAGGCATTTCAACGCGGAGAGCGAAATGCAGAAATAATCATTAAGGCCGTAAAAGAGGTTTTAGACAAAGAGCCGATCATAAAACCGGAATACTTGAAGGTATGCAATAGCGATACTCTCAAAGATATTGACAGAATAGAAGACAAATGCCTGCTTGCCCTTGCCGCAAGGATAGGAAAGGCACGACTTATTGATAATATTATGTTAAGATAGTATCCCAAATCCCGCGATAGTGGGATTTGGGTGCCAATTTTAAATCCCGCCATATCGGGACTTGAGTTATAAAAGGGGAGTGTTAAATGCAAAGAATTATGTTAAAGTCAAAGATTCACAGAGCTCGTGTTACAGGGGCAAATATCGACTATGAAGGAAGTCTTACCCTTGACGAAGAGTTAATGGAGGCGGCCTCTCTTAAGCCTTATGAAAAGATAGAGATTTATAATATTACAAATGGCAACCGTTTTGAAACCTATGTAATAAAAGGCGCTCCCGGCAGCGGCACGGTCTGTGTAAACGGCGCTGCAGCATGGCTTGCAAAGGATGGTGATGTAGTGATCATTGCAAGTTACGCAATCCTTGAAAGTGAGGAAGAAACACTTGAACCAAGGCTAATCTATGTAGATGAGTCAAACTCTATTGTAAGCGTTAACAACAGATGCAACGTTTGACAATAACAATTCCATGTGCCGTCAAGTTTTTATAATAGAGGTTAAATGATCAGGATATTAAGGGCAGGCATAAAGAAGTTTTTTCTTACAGGTCTCCTTGTAGTTGTACCTATATACCTTACTTATTATATCCTCAATGTCCTTGTGGGTTTTGCGGACCACCTTCTCTCTTTTTTGCCCCACAAATTTCACCCTGACACATATCTCCCCTTCCATATCCCGGGACTCGGCATCATAATAACCTTTATTTTTATCTTACTTGTCGGGGTGCTTACCGCAAATTTCTTCGGCAAAAAAATGGTGCTGTTATGGGAGGGGATACTATCAAAGATACCCCTTATAAGGACTATCTATACTGCGTCAAAACAGCTTATAGAGGCATTTTTTGTAACTAACCATGCCGGTTTCAGAAGAGTTGTTCTGGTGGAATACCCACGTAAGGGA
>JALXFI010000113.1 GCA_027069035.1 bacterium | reverse complement strand
CTCTGTTAAATAGAAATCTTGAGGTATTAAAGCGCCTTGATGAGAGACTGTGGCGGCAAGTAAAAGATGTGGATCCTATGTTGAGCTATAGTCTCTTTGAATCTAAATCCAGCGATTGCACTTTAAAGGTTGGTGAAAATCTTTTTCACTCCTCTTATGACCCAAAAAAGGAGGCAAGAAGATGGGCGGAACACTATCTGAATGACTGGGACGGCATCTCCACCCCTATAATATTTGGGTTGGGGCTTGGGTATCATGTTATGGAACTGCTAAGCCTTATCGACACAACGGTTATAGTAATAGAACCAGACCCGGTTGTTTTTAATTTAGCCCTTCGATTTATAGATGTATCCCTGCTTTTTAAAAAGGCCGGCGTTCTTGTGGCTCCGGATGACGACAGTTTAAGGGGAATTTTAAAAGGTAATCTTTGTATTATGCCGCACAATCCTACCGTTAATACCCATCCGGATGTCTTTAATAAGGTTGTTCGCATGGTTGAACTGACTGAAAGATACAGGATACTTGTAACAGGGCCGATATACGGCGGTTCTCTGCCTGTTGCGCGTTTTTGCAGGTCCGCGCTTGAAAGTCTTGGTTATGATGTTGAAATGGTCGATGCCGGAACCTTTAATACCGCCTTTAATGCGATAAAGGATATCGTATTGGATGATGGCAATGTCGGAAAACTCAAGGCTATGTTTGTAGACTTTCTTTCGGAACTTATCATGGCAAAGGTCGTTGATTTCAAGCCCGACCTTATCTTCAGCCTTGCCCAGTCTCCTGTAACGGACGGCCTGTTAAGAAGGCTTAAAGACTGCGGCATACCGACCGCCATGTGGTTTGTTGAAGACTACAAGGTTATGGATTACTGGCGGGAGACAGCGCCGTTATACGATTATTTTTTTACCATTCAGGATGGTGATTTCTTTGGCAAGCTGGAAGATATAAATGTGCAAAACCATTATTTCCTGCCTCTATGCGCAGATCCTAAAGTACACAAACCGGCGGTTTTGAGCAGGGAAGAGATCGATGAGTTTGGCAGCGACATTTCATTTGTAGGCGCGGGTTATTATAACAGGAGGAGCTTTTTTAAAAAATTCCTTGATTACGACCTTAAGATATGGGGCAACGAATGGGAAGGTGCGGCACCGCTCTATAAAAAGATTCAAAGAGAAGGGGAGAGGGTCTCCCCTGAGGACAGTGTAAAGATATTTAATGCATCAAAGATAAACATAAACCTTCATTCATCAAAACAACACGAAGGTGTTAATCCCATCGGCGACTTTGTAAATCCAAGAACCTTCGAGATAGCCGCATGCAGAGGGTTTCAGCTTGTTGACTTCCGCTCGCATCTTTCTCGCTTCTTTAATGAGGATGAAGAGATTGTAACATTCAGGGATGATAAAGATGCAAAAAAGAAGATAGATTACTTTCTTTGCCGTCCCGAAGAAAGGAAAGAGATTGCACAGATGGCGTACAAGAGGGTGGTAAAAGAACATACCTACGAAAAGAGGATGGAAGAGATGATGGGTTTTCTTATAGAGAGAGGATTTCAG
Source organism: bacterium (assembly GCA_027069035.1). Lineage (GTDB taxonomy): Bacteria > Desulfobacterota > GWC2-55-46 > S146-80 > JALXFI01 > JALXFI01. The sequence goes on along the minus strand of JALXFI010000113.1, from coordinate 5,873 downwards.
GGCTCTTCACCTCTGCCGGGCAGTTACAGGGTAAAAGACCTTTTAAAAGAGGCAGGGGAAGGCACAGAGCTTAAAAACTATCTTTTAAGGTTTGCAAACAGGCGTTCCATAGACCTTTCGGATATTATCGAGGAGATAGGAAGGGGCAGTGGAGACATTACATCAACAGAGTCAATCTTTATAATGATGAATGAGTTTTTACACAGAACGGGTTGAAGGATAACAGGCGGATTTGTTTTTATGAATATACTTATAATAAATCTTACAAGGATGGGGGATGTTGTGCAGTCTACGCTCCTTTTAAGGGGGCTTAAAAAGAGGCATCCGGGTTGCACAATTACGTATATTGTAAATGAGCCTTACGCAGAAATATGCGAGGCCATACCCGAGATAGACGAACTTCTGTTGTTTGACATGAAGGGTTATCAGGAAAGACTGCTTTCAGGCACGATATCCATAGTAGAAAATTACAGGTACCTTGAAGGTTTCATAGAAGAGATAAATAAGAAGGAATATGACCTTCTTATAAACCTTACGCCGTCAAAGGTCTGTGCAGCGCTTACATCGCTTGTAAAGGCAAAAGATGTAAGAGGCCTGACCATAGACGGTGAAGGAAACAGGCTTGTACTTCACCCATGGATGAAGTACCTTGCAATATCCGTTTCCAACAGGGCTGTAAATCCGTTTAATCTTGTTGATATGTATGGAAGAAGCGGTGATGTGGAGGAAGCGGGCCGCCTTTCGCTCACCGTTCCTGAGCGATACAGGCAAGGTGCGGAGGAGTTTTTTAAAAAAAGCGGGGCAGTGGATGGCAGTGCGATTATTGCCTTTCAGCCCGGAGCAAGCAATGAACATAAACGTTGGCTGCCTCGCAGGTTTGCAGAGCTTGGGAAAAAACTTGTGGAGAGGCTTGGCGCCAGGGTGTTTATATTCGGTTCACATCAGGAAGAGTTTATTGGAAAAGAAATCTCCGAACGTATAGGTGATGGCGCCGTTGATATGACGGGCAAGACATCTATAATGGAACTTGCCGCCATGATTGAACGTTGTTCGCTTCTTGTAACCAATGATTCGGGCACCATGCACATAGCAACTGCGCTTGGAGTCAGGGTTGTGGAACTATCGCTTGGAGCCGCTTATTTTCGTGAAACGGGGCCGTATGGCGATGGACATATCGTAGTAAAGTCACTAATGCCGTGCCATCCATGCAGCTTTCATGTGAAGTGCACGGAGATGGCATGCAGGAACTCCATAAAGGCGGAAGACGTATATAAAATAGTTGAAGCGGTTATTAGCGGAAAAGACAAGTCTTTATTTAATGACAGATTCGAATGGAAAGGGGTGGAGGTATACCGATCTTTTATCGATGATGAAGGCTTTCTTGATTTTGTTCCTTTAATTGAAGGCAATGTAAGACAGGATGATATATATGCCGCCCTTTACCGTATAATGTGGAAGGTTTTTCTTAACAAATATCCCCTTGATGCTGAAAGAATGTCCGATATAACACCTGATACAATGGATGACAATGCAAGAGATATCCTCCGCAGTGTTATAAAAAGACATTCTGTTGTTCTCTCGAATGATTTAATTATATCGATCAAAGCCGATATGGATGTGTTTAAGAAGATTAAAGAGACGGCTCAAAAAGGGATATTTATTTCAAAAGATATCATTAAAGAAATATTAAATAAAAACAAGAATATAGACAAGATAAAAGAACTAAATCATAAACTTTTAGTCCTTGATGAAAGGATAAGGGAGATTGGATTTGCAAATCCTCTTATTATGCCTTTTGCAGAATTTTTCAGATGCGGCAAAGAGAGCCTTCCAAACGAAAAACTCTTGTCGCTTGCCCGTAAAACTCTTAATTTATATAAAGGATTATATATTCAAACCTCTATGGTGTTCTTTTTATATGATGAAGTCAAAGATCAGACTTGTGTTGAAAATGGTTTTGATTCAGAAGTTTATAAGCAGGTGTGTGAAGATAGAGATGGGATGAAAGGTGTTGCAAGTTGCGCAGGATACGGGTTAAACACGTGCCCCCGGTATCTTTAATAGAGAAGCTTCAATGATAAGGTTGAAGAATACCGAAATATATTGTTTTAAAGAGAAAGGAGATAAAAAGATGAATACGAGCAAGGTTGAAGAGAATAATGTTATCGCACATGTATTGTTTAACAGCATTGAGGAAACAAAAGATACAATCGGAAAAATAGAAGACCGTCTTCTTGATTGCGCTCAGAATTTGAGGGTCAATCAAGACAGCGATACCTTTGATATGCTTGCCGCTAATATGGATAATTTAAGCCAACTTATAGAGTATATAAGTGAACTTAAAAATGGGCTTATAAGTATTAAGGGAGACGATCTGCCTGCCGAGTTCTTTGAACATTGGGATAGGTCCATAGAGGTTATTCGGGATATGAATCTGGCATTTGAATCCAAGGATTGGGTAACCGTGTCGGATCTTATTGAGTACGAATTAAGCCCTCTCCTTTGTGAGGGCGGCAAGGGGTTGATTAAGATCAGAGACGGCCTTAGGTCATCATCTTGAGCCTTTTATTTTAACCTCTTAAGGACTGTTTGAAGGCGCTGTGTATGTTGATAATTCTTTCATCTCTCTGCCTGTTTCTTTATACTCTGAAGAGGATGGAGAGAGATATTTTTAAATGGGAAGACAGCGATTGTCGTTTTCTTGTCGGCGGCGTATGCTGCATAAGGTGAGGTTGTATAGAGTGTAAGCGATAAACAGAAGATCGAGCAAATTGTCTCAATATCTTTACCTCCATGTATTACATATTATCTTAAACCCTTTAACAATTCAACTTGTTAAAGAATTCTCTAAAGTTTGCCCTTTCATTAACCGATATAACGGATAGCGGAATGATATTTTTTAAAGTTATATGTGTGGGATCTTTTATCATTATTAATGTATACACTTAATACTATGGCTTTAAATGCTAATATTATTGAGAATATTCTTAAGCAATATACAAATAATATCGCTTTTGAGGGAGGCAAATTAAGAAAGCCTGCATCTGAGGATGAATTAGTTCAGGATAGTGTCAAGATATCGGAAAACGGTAAAAAACGGATAATGGAGAAACTTAAGGATGAAGCCATCGAACATCTTAAATCTAAAGGATAAAATATCTCTGCCAAAGGGGACGAACAGACTTCTTATAATAGACGATGACCAAAATATACGGGATGTTCTTGAAGAGTTTCTTAGTGAAAAGGGATACGAGGTTGAAACCTCAGGGGAAGGAAACGATGCCCTGGAAAAGATAAAAACCACACGTTTTGATGTGATTGTGCTTGACCTTAAACTGCCTGGGATGGATGGGATAGATGTTTTGAAAGCCATTGTCCGAATTGATCCCGATACAATGGTGATCATGATGACGGGTTATGCCTCTTTAGAAACTGCAATAGAATCCATCAGGGAGGGGGCTTACGATTATATAACCAAGCCTTTCCGCCTCGAAGAGATTCATATAGCCATAAGAAACGCTTATGAAAAACTTTATCTCAGGCGTCATAACAAACAGATTGTAGAGGAACTCAGACGTGTGAATGAGTATAGTGAGAAGAGGGGCTTTGTAGATAAGTCTTTGGATGTTGGGAAGGGTAGAGAAAAAGATGTGATTGATGAATTTGTAAGGCTTACAGAGCTTAAGGAGCGTGGAATAATAACAAACGAAGAGTTTCTTGTGCTAAAAAAACACTATATGTAGGGTGTTGAAGAATGAATTCAAAAGGTACAATACTTGTTATTGACGACGATTCGGGTGTAAGGCAGATATTCAACGATTCTTTATCGGAGATAGGCTATGAGGTATCCGCAGTAGGGAGCCCCTGTGCCGGTCTGGATATTATAAAAAAAGAGAGTATCGACCTTATCATCACGGATATTATGATGCCGGAGATGAGCGGTATAGACTTTCTTCGCTCTGTACGCTCTAAGAATGCGGATTTGCCGGTAGTTATGATCACCGGACATCCGTCTGTAGATGTTGCCGTACAGGCTATGAAAGAGGGGGCATCGGATTTTATCAGCAAGCCTTTTAATCTTGCCCACGCAAGACTTGTCATAAAAAAGGCTATGGAAGAAGGGAGGCTTAGGAAAGAGAACAAGGCGCTCCTCAGCAGGGTTATGAAGGTGGATAAACTCAAGCCTATAAGTAAAAAACTCAGCGAGAAGGTTAGAGAACTCTCTGTACTTTATTCTATGAGCGAGGCCCTGCACCGTCCCTTCAATACATCGGAGTTGCTTGAAAAGACGGTTGAGATAGCCACCGGTGTGACATATGCCAAAAGGGCGGGCTTATGGATGTTTGACATGGGCAACTCCAACCTTTTGTTGAAGGCATCACACGGAATGAAAGATGTTAAGCGTATAAGAGTGCCGATCAAAGATGCTGGACTTATAAACAATGTGATACGTGAAAAGAGGTATGTTTTTTCGGAAGATTATAAAGATTGCATTTGTGGTGAATATAAAGAGGGATTCAGACATCCTTTTCTCTGTGTCCCAATTATTATAGGCAAGGAGATATGCGGTATTCTTCACCTGTGCGAAAAGATCGCCGGGACAAACTTTACAGACAATGATGTGTCACTTATCGAGAACCTTACGGAAAAAGCATCTCTTAAACTTGAAAACCTTGCCCTTTATGAAAATCTTATAGAAAAGATATTAAAAAGTGTTACCTCTCTTGTCAAGGCAATCGATGCAAGGGATAATTACACGATGAATCATTGCAGACAAGTAACCCTTTATGCAATACAACTGGCACAGTTTATATCCTGCCCTGATGAGGTTATTGATGCGCTCCGTTTTGCAGGTCCTATTCACGATGTCGGAAAGATAGGGGTAAGGGATGGAATATTGCTAAAGCCCGGTTTTCTTGAGCAGAGTGAAAAGGATGTTATGGAAAGTCATGTAATAATTGGCGACAAGATTATCAGGCCGCTAAATCTTGGCTCAATGGAGCTGGCCGTGGTAAGAAATCACCATGAAAGATTTGATGGAAGCGGTTATCCGGATAAACTTAAAGGAGAGAAGATTCCTCTTGTTGCAAGGATATTTTCAGTTGCGGATACATATGACGCCATGACAACAAACAGGCCGTACAGAACTGCACGCTCCCATGAAGAGGCCGTAAAAGAGTTGAAGCGTTGCAGAGGAACACAGTTTGATGGAGATATTGTAGATGCCTTTGTAAAGAAAGACATTTGCAAGGATAATCTTGAAATGCCTTTCTGGGAGATTTCGTAAAAAAGATGTATTTATGCCGACTTTTCGACATAAAGGGGATAAAAACCTGATAGAGGAGGATTTTCAGGTGAAAAAGACGGAAGCTAAAAACATATCTTATTCAAAACAGGATGAAAGACGATATTTTCGTGTTGATGACAGGATGCCCCTTGACTATGAGCTTGTGCCTAAAGAAAAACTCTCTCAAGTGGATCTTACACCCATTCCAAAGGATAAACTTTCATTTTCAATTGAAGATTGTGAGGGTATAGACCCAAATCTGCTAAAGATACTTGAAACGATAAACGATAAGCTTAATTTTATAATAAAATATATATTTAAAGACGGTTATGCGCCGGAAGCCCCTCCAATCAAGGATGTTAATATAAGCGCAGGCGGGATTAGATTCAAATGTGAGGAGGAGTTTTGTGTTGGAGATATACTAAAGGTAACTTTAGGTTTTCCTCCGTTTCCGTACAGGCTGGTTGCCATCCTTACCGAAGTGGTTTGGATAGAAAGAGCAGTTAAATCCGAAAAAGAATGTTTTATTGTTGGAGTCAAGTTTCTTGATGTTGAAGAAAATCTCAGAAATGCTATAATAAGATAT
>JALXFI010000112.1 GCA_027069035.1 bacterium | reverse complement strand
GGGTATATGCGGGGAAGGGATCGTTTTGTTTGAGGGGCTGAGTTTAAGGGAGTTTATGGCGGTCCTTGGCGGATGCGACGTGTTTCTTGGCAATAACAGCGGCCCCTTGCACATTGCCGCCGCTCTCGGGCTGCCTACAGTTTCCATAAGCGGGCCGACCGTTCTTTCACTATGGCGGCCTTACGGCAAGGACCATATCGTTTTAAAAAAAGAGATTGACTGTTCTCCATGCAACAAAGGGGTCTGCGAAGACCACCGATGTATGGAGTCTATATCTGTAGAAGAGGTTATTGAAGCGGTTAAAAGACAGTTACACTCCATAGAAAAGAAGAGGCTAAATGCCTAAAATACTACTTGCGACAAATGATTTTCCGCCCATAGTAAGCGGCATCTCCACCGTATTCTACAACCTCTTTAAATACATGGGCGGAAAGGATATTACGATACTTGCGCCAAAGGCAAAGGGCTCTAAGACCTGTGACAGCGCATACCCTGTCAAGGTTATTCGCCATCTTATGCCTGTCGGCGAGGGGTTCGCAAGTAAAGTTTTTAAGACCGTTGCAGGCTCTTTTCTGCTTATTTACTATTCAAAAAAACTTCATATTGATAAGATTCACTGCGGCCAGATAATATCGAATGGTGTTGGCGGCTTGCTCTGTAAAAGACTTTTTTTGATACCTTATGTTGTATGGGTATGCGGCTCTGAAACGGTTAGGCTTGGAAAAAACCGCTTTATGCTCTATCTTTTAAAGCGTGTGCTTGACGGGGCTGAGAGAATAATTGTAAACAGTGAGTTTACAAGGGAGGAATATCTGAGTTTTGGAGTTGAAGAGGATAAGATAGCAAAGATAAACCCGGGGGTTGACACCTCACTTTTTAGACCTATGGAAAGGTCTGCTCAGCTTCTTAAAAAGTTCGGCCTTTCAGGAAAGAAGGTCATGCTTACCGTCTCAAGACTTGACGAGAGGAAAGGACACGACATGGTCATCGAGGCGCTTGGAGATATAGTAAAGTCAGCGCCTGATGCTGCGTACCTTATCGTTGGAAAAGGCAGGGAAGAGGAAAGGCTTAAAGGCCTTGTTAAAAGGCTTGGATTCGAGAAGCTTGTTGTTTTTGCGGGCTATGTGCCGGATGAGGAACTGCCTTTATATTATAATCTGTCGGACCTTTTTATACTTCCAAACAGGATAACAAGAGAGAGCCGGCTTAAGGGTGATTATGAGGGGTTCGGTATTGTATTCCTTGAGGCATCTGCCTGCGGCAAACCGGTGATAGGCGGCAGAACAGGCGGCGCCGGTGATGCAGTGGAAGAGGGAAAAAGCGGATTTCTGATCGACCCTGATTCAAAGGATGAGATTATAAGGGTTGTAACGGAACTCCTTGGAGATGAAGAGATGTCTAAAAAGTTGGGAAGTTACGGCAGAAAAAGGGCTGTTGAGTCTTTTGACTGGAAGGTGCTTGCAAAGGAGCTTGAGACGGTACTGTGAAAGGGATATCTACAGAGGTTGTATCAAACAAGAAGGCGTTTCTTGGCTGGATCTCAAGCAAGGTAAGGGAGAAGGCCGCAGAGATGTATAACGAAAAAGGCAAGGTCCTTGACATAGGGTGCGGCAACGGCCTCCTGATCGCAATGCTTGGCGCAAAAGGGGTTGATACGTCAGGAATCACAGGGATGGATTATTCCTCAAGACTTCTTTATGAGGCAAGGGACGTTTTCAATGCCAATCTCCAGAAGGGTGCGCCTCTTATACACGGGAACTTTTTTGATCTACCTTTTAAGGATAATACCTTTGACGACCTTTTTCTGCTCAACACAACAATGAACCTTGAAGATGCCGACCTTGAAGAGCTGCTTGCCGAAGTCTCCCGCATCCTTTTGCCCGGCGGAAGGATGTACCTCGATATACGCAACGCCGAAAGCCATATTATAAAATGGCGCTACCTTATAAATATGAAACGCGGAAATGTCTTTGTAAGGGCATACAAACTTGATGAGTTCAGGAAGGTCTTAAAAAGAGCCGGTTTTAATGTGTTGGCTGTAGAATATATCGGTCTTAAAAGCAGGTTTATAACCCCTGCTTATGTTTTAAAGGTATCAAAGGAGAGGTAATGAAAAGACTGGTGTCTTCAATAGGGACCCCTGTCTCAATGATTGATATCCTTTCCGCTCTCTTTTCACGGAAGGGTTTTTCTGATTTTGAAGAGAGGCTTAAAGATTATATGGGAAGAAAGTACCTTCTTTTTACAAATTCCGGCACAACGGCTTATTTTATCATCCTGAGGGCGTTAAGGGAATTTTCGGACAAAACAGAGGTGATACTGCCTGCCTATACCGCACCGTCACTTGTTTTGCCCGTTAAAAAGGCGGGCTTGACCCCAAGGCTCTGCGATATGGATTTAAAGAGTTTCAACATGGATCTTGCCAGGATTAAGGATACGGCTGGAGAAAAGACTCTGGCTGCAACGATGATACACATGTTTGGAATTCCGTCATGGTTCTCTCCATCGTTAAATAGAGAAGAAGAGGTTGACAGTGATTTTATTATAGAAGACTTAGCC
>JALXFI010000111.1 GCA_027069035.1 bacterium | reverse complement strand
TCTTATATCCTCTGAACTTACCCCTGCCTTTGCCGCAAGTACAAGTAGCGCCCCCTCGGTCGGATTGCCCTTTATCCCGTATCCGTCTTCGTCTTTTGTTAAAACGGCATCGTTGCAAAGGAGTGATGCCATAAAAAAGTTTTTAAATTCCTCTTGCCCGCATTCCGGTATAAATGCGCCCTCCGTCTCATAGCCCGTGCCTGTGACTTCATAGAATTTATCGTTTAAAAAAATCTTTCTTACTGTCATTTCCCCTTTTGTGATGGTGCCGGTCTTATCCGAACAGATAACGGTTACCGAGCCGAGGGTCTCAACGGCGGTCATCCTTCTTACAAGGGCGTTTCTTTTTGCCATATCCTGCATGCCCAGCGCAAGGGTTCCGGTAACTATGGCGGAAAGGGCTTCAGGCACCGCCGCTACGGCAAGGGCAACGGCGAACATGACCATCTTCAGCATGAACCCAAGACTTAAACTTCCGTTTACGGTCTCCTTTAATATGCCCATGCCTGCGACTGCAAAGCATATCCCAAAGGCTATTGCGCCAAGCCATCTGCCTATCTCATCGGTTCTTTTCTCAAGCGGTGATTTTTCTTTTTTTATCGTTACGACCTCTCTTGCGATCTTCCCAAGCTCTGTGTTCATGCCTGTAGCTGTAACCACCGCCTTACCCCTGCCGTAGCTTGCCACGGTGCCTGCATATGCCATATTAAGTCGTTCCGAAAGGATTGAATCATCGGGCATTGCTTGAACCTTTTTTTCAACAGGCATGGATTCCCCCGTAAGAGATGCTTCGTCTATCATAAGGGAGTGGAGTTCGATAAGCCTTCCGTCTGCGGGTATCCTGTCGCCCGCCTTCAGGATGAGTATATCGCCGGGGGCCAGCTCTTTTGAAGGTATCTCTGCTTCAATGCCATCTCTTAAGACCCTTGTTACGGGGGAGAGCATCTTCCTTAAGGCCTTAATCGCCTTTTCCGCCCTGTGTTCCTGAAGGAAGCCGAGGCCTGCGGAGAATACCACTATCAAAAATATAAGCCCGGCATCGAATATCTCGCCGACAAGCGCTGAGAGCGCCGTTGCAATAAGGAGAATGATGATAAGCGCATCTTTAAACTGGTTTAAGAATATTGTTAACGAAGTGGGCCCTTTATCGGTTTTTAGTTCATTCGCCCCATAGAGACCGAGGCGCCTTTCAGCCTCATCTTGTGTCAGGCCTTTAGATGGGTCTGCCGATAATTTTGAAAAAACAGCCTCAATATTTGCCGAATGCCAATTCACGCACAAACTCCTTTTTTTATCATTTTTAGCTCTCTTCCATCCTGTTTTGATTTTACGGCATAAAATAAAAGGCGATCGCAAGCATCATATAAGTGGATATAAGCATTACCCCTTCCATCCAATTAGACTGCCCGTCAGATGATACTGAGCCTACAACCAGAACGGAAAGCGTTACTGCGGCAACCTCCATGGGAGTAAAGATAAGGTCTATCGGTCTTTTCATAAAACTGCCTAAAAAAACGAGGAGAGGGGCCACAAAGAGCGCAATCTGAAGGCTTGAACCCACTGCAATGGAAAGGGTGATATCCATCTTGTTTTTTATCGCCGCCATAACGGCGGTTGAATGCTCCGCCGCATTGCCGATAACGGCTATGAGGATTACACCGGCAAAGACTTCCGTCATGCCCATACTCTTTATTGCAGGCCTTAGAGAGCCTACAAGTATTTCACTCATTAGCACTGTTAATACCGTGGATATGATAAGCGAGAGAAGCGGCTTTATCCGCCTTTTATGAACCTTCTCCAGATCTTCCCGATTGGTGTTATAGATATGTTTATGGGTTTTCAGGGAGAAGAGCAGATGGAGCAGATAGGTTCCAAAGAGGATAAACGATATCTCAAGGCTCAAGTCCTGTTCAGCGTTCTTGCTGACACCCGTTGCAATATAATGAAAGAGCGCGGGTATTAAAAGCCCTATGGCCGAAAGCAGAAGCAGTGTCGAGCCTGTGCCTGCCGCAGTCTTGTTGAAACTTTGTTTTTTGAACTTAAGCCCCCCAAGGAGGAATGAACAGCCGAGCACAAGGAGTATATTGCCGATGATAGAGCCGGTAATGGATGCCTTTACCACATCAAAGAGGCCTTCCCTCATTGCCGTTATGGCTATTATGAGTTCGGCGGCATTGCCTAAGGAGGCATTTAAGAGCCCTCCTGCACCAGCGCCCATAGTTTCAGAGAGTTCTTCCGTCGCCCTTCCCATAAGCCATGCAAGGGGGATTATAGAAAGCGATGAGGCAAAAAGGATGTAGAGGGATGGGGCGTGAAAAAGCTCAAGCGCTATTGAAAGCGGCACAAATATAAGGGAGAGGTAAAAGGTTTTTTTTAAGAAGTGACCGTTTTTCATCTAAAAACACCTTTACCACAGAAGTCATAGAAGACACAGAAAAATATTTTCATGTTTCATTGTAGTCTTTGGCCGTAAATGTTTTTCTGCTGAGTTAACTCAATAGTTATATTTTTAATTGTATTCTTGTTTGGTACGATGTAAAACCGCCCTTTATTAATATTATAA
>JALXFI010000110.1 GCA_027069035.1 bacterium | reverse complement strand
CCTTAAAAGAGATAAAATCGATACGATTATTTTTTTTATATATATAAAATACCACCTATTGCTCTATTTAGGAGAATACATTGGAAAAAAATTTAGATAAGAAAACTAAAAAAAGTCATTTAACTGCCTTTATACTCCCCGTTATTGTGTTTTCTTTAAGTTTCACCATCTACCTTAATAATCTGGAAAACTCCTTTCATTATGATGACAAACATAATATAAAAGAAAATCCTTACATATCCAGTCTTTCAAATGTACCAAGATTCTTTTTAGACTCAAAGACTTTTACAAAAAAAGAAGTAAAGGGCATGTATCGTCCTCTTCTTATGACAACTTATGCAATAAACTACAGAATAGGCAAACTGAACGTATCTGGTTTTCACCTTGCAAACAACTCTATCCATGCTCTTAATGCCTTGTTTATTTATTTGATCTCGCTATTATTATTGAAAATTGAAGGAGATAACAAGATTACATCAGTTAATAAGACCACTAAGGTGAACACGGAATGGTATGCATTTGCTGCAGGACTTGTATTCGGCCTTCATACCATAAATACCCAGGCCGTAAACTATATATCAAGCCGTTCCGTGCTTTTAGTCACCCTATTCTATCTCATATCGTTTTATCTATTCTTAAAAGCCAGAGAAGAAACGGATTTGAAGGATAAAAATATTAAAAGGTTTGCTTTATACTATATCCTATCCCTTATCTCTTATTCGTTTTCTTTATTGAGCAAGGAAATAGCTATTACACTGCCAATTGTCCTACTCTTATATGAATATATTATTCTCATAAGAAAAAGAAAAGACAAAAGCAGGGATACAAAAACGACTACTCAAAAAAGTTTTATTAAGGCTCTAAATCCTGCATTGTGGATAATATATCTTAAATACCACATCTTTTTCTGGATAACAAGCGGGGGATATCTTTTATTAAGAAAGAAAATTATCGGTCAGGCGGCCATAAAAATAACTTACAATACCATGATTACAGGTAAAGGCAGCCATAGAAGTATATTAGAAAATTTTTTAATTCAGACAAAGGCTATTCTACTCTATATAAAACTCTTTTTTATGCCCGTGGGTTTAAGCGTTCTGCATGATATTTCCAAGGTTAAAGGCTTAACAGAACCTTACGTGCTTATGTCTGCGGCATTTATTGTCTTGATATTAATATCCGCTATAATGCTCAGAAAAAGATACTCCAGCATAAGTTTTTGTATCCTGTGGTTTTTTATAACCATCCTGCCTGAAACAATCATCCCCTTAAACATTATAGTTAATGAACACAGAACATACTTGCCATGTATCGGTTTCTCATTACTGACTGCATTCCTTCTGTATAATACCGAAAAAACAAATCAAAAAAGATTAATTAAAACCGCTTTATCTATTGTTATTATCGTCTTTATCTCATTAAATGCAAGAGCAACCATTAAAAGAAACAAAATCTGGAAAAACGAATATACCCTGTGGAGCGATACGGTAAAAAAGGCGCCGAAAAGTTTTATTGCTCATGACAGCTTGGGTAGTGCTTATATCGCAAGAAAACAATTTAATAAAGCGGTCGCTCAATTTAAAACAGCCATAGACCTTAACCCCAAATATGTCAAGTCGTATAATAATCTCGGCATTGCCTATTTAAAGATGAAACATATAGATAGTGCAATCATGGCATTCAAAACCGCAATAAAGCTAAACCCGTCATATCCTATGCCATATTTTAATCTTGGACTTTCCTACACACAAAAAGGTATGATAGACAAATCAATAGATGCTTATTTAGAGGCGCTCCAGTTTACAGTCATATCTTCTGATAAAGCGGATATCCTTAATAATCTCGGTAATGCATTCAGCCGAAAGGGCAACTGGCAAGAGGCAATAAAAAGTTACAGAAAAGCGCTCAAGTTTCAACCTTATAATAAAGCAACACTTCATAATCTCGATAACGCCTTAAAAAAAATAAAACAACCTTAGCTTATCATGATGACCGAAAAGGGAATAATGAACGTTAAGAGTAAACAATCTTCAATTTTACATTTTTTATCTTACAGTCACATCTATGGGATCTTCCTGCTTATTATTGTAGTTCTATCTGTTTATTGGAACACCCTTGGCAATGGATTTGTATGGGACGACGGCGTTCTCATAGGAGAGAATAAAACCATAAGGACTTTGGATTTACAAACAATTGAAAGTATCTTTACCCAAAAAGACGTATTTCATCACGCTGTCGGAGAGGTCTATCGCCCCATCACAATAATAACTTACGCAATAAATTACAGACTATCCGGCTTGTCCCCCTACGGTTATCATCTGACAAATATCATAATTCACCTCCTTAACTCCATACTTCTCCTTTTTTTGCTTTCCGAAATATTGGGCAGCGACTTTGCGGCGCTTATAGCAGCGCTACTGTTTGCCGTTCATCCAATCCATACAGAGGCTGTGGCATGGATAAAAGACAGGGATGATCTTCTCTCGTTTCTATTCTTTATTCTGTCTCTGCTTGCTTATATAAGATCGGTAAACAGGAGAAAGGGGGGAAGACATAACACCCATGCAC
>JALXFI010000109.1 GCA_027069035.1 bacterium | reverse complement strand
GTTTAAGGAGAGTAAAGATAAGAAGGAGTGTCTAAGATGTCATGCCCCGATGGCGGATATTGCCCCTCAACTTAATGAAGAAGGCGTTACCTGCGAGGCCTGTCACTCTGTGGGTTTAATCAACGTAAAAGAAGGAGGAGCAGATGTTTCGCTGATGCAGGAGGGGCTTATGTATAGAGGAAAGAATATTCTTCCGCACAAAAAAGGTTCAAACTTGATAGAGGGTTCTCAACTCTGTGCGGTCTGCCATCATTATGCCGTTAACGGCAGATTCGTTGAGACAACTTATAAAAGCTGGAAGAAAAGCTCCTTTGCAAAAAGGGGGATTAAATGCCAGACCTGCCATATGCCTGTTGAAGAAGGGGTAAAGAGTCATCGTTTTGAAGGGGGAAACAGCGTTTCTTTTCTCAAAGGTTCGGCCTCAATTGATGCCTTTATTACAGAAAGTGACAAAGGTACAAGGCTGAGTATTATAGTCTCTAATGACAGAACAGGCCACAATCTTCCTGGCGGCACTATGGGAAGACAGGTCCGGCTTAAGGTATATGGTTATGGAAAGGGGGGTAAGATCCTTTTAGGTGAGAGACTTTACGGAAAGGTTTACGATAAGGACGGCAATACTGTTGATATGACCCTTAAGGTTGATGAGAGAAGAGAAGAGGTCTTTTATTTTAAAAAAGAGGGGTTTAACATGATTGAGATATCCCTTGACTACTATCTTGTTCCTCAAGAAACTCAGGCATATTATGGTTGGAAGCTTCCCGTTGTTTCCATTAAAAAGGTTGATATTTCACTGTAGTTTCATGGAGGATTTAATAGAACTTGAAGATACTCTATCTTGACTGTTTTGCAGGCATAAGCGGAGATATGATGCTTGGCGGACTTATCGACGTTGGTGTAGAGGTTGAATATCTAAGTAAAACCCTTAAACAGCTTAATGTTTCAGGATACAGGATTTATACCGAAGATGTCAAAAAAAACGGGATCACTGCGAAACGTTTTATCGTTGATGTTGAAGAGGAAGGACATCCGCACAGGTCTTTTAAGGATATAAAGGGCATTGTAGAGACATCTAAGCTCAGCAATAAGGTAAAAGAGACAAGCATTGGTATCTTCTCGATACTTGCTGAGGCGGAAGGAAAGGTTCACGGTGTTAAGCCTGAAGACGTGGTTTTCCATGAGGTCGGGGCAGTGGATTCCATTGTTGATATCGTTGGTGTGTCAGTGGCGCTTGAAAGACTTGATGTGGAGCGTGTCTATGCATCATCTCTGCCCCTTGGAACAGGCCTTGTAAAATCTGCCCATGGCATTATACCTGTGCCGGTCCCTGCAACGGTTGAGATTTTAAAGGGATATCCTGTTAGACCTTCCGGTATTGAAGCGGAACTTACCACTCCTACAGGGGCGGCCATAGTCGCATACCTTTCAAGCGGTGAGATGCCCCCTATGGAGATAGCAAAAGTAGGTTATGGCGCAGGAAACGCCAAGTTTAAAGACCTGCCAAATCTTTTAAGGACGATGCTTGGAAGTTGCCCTGTCAAATCAGGAGCGGGCGTTGATACGGAGAAACTTCTTGTGGTTGAGTGCAATATAGACGATATGAACCCTATGTTCTATGAAAACCTCATGGAAAGACTTTTTGACGAAGGTGCGCTTGATGTGACGCTTACACCTTTGTATATGAAAAAATTGAGGCCCGCCGTTCTTCTCTGGACACTTTGCAGGGTTGAAGTAAAAAATGAGATTATAAGGACGATATTTTTGGAGACAACCACAATAGGGTTAAGGACATACGAGGTTTTTAGATATAGTCTTGTAAGACGGGAGGAGATATTTGAATCACCTTATGGCAGGGTTAGAATAAAGATTTCAGGAGAAAGGGGCAAGTATCTCCATGTACAGCCGGAATATGAGGATTGTAAGAGAATAGCAAGAGAGAAGGGACTTCCCCTGAAATCCGTTATGGAAACCGTTGCTGAGCTTTATAAGAAGGATAATTGAATATAAAAAGACATTTATCCGGCCCCAAAAAACAGAGATAGATTTTTGGGTAAATTGGCAAAACGCTTTAAATGGATTTTTCTTTTGAGGCGTACATAACCGGTACGGTGAGTAAGAAAATCGCCGAGGGTATATAAGTTTGTTCAGGCAATTAAGGATGTATTGCCAATTTCAAATACCGCTATCGCAGGATTTTGGGCTGACTTTGTGTCTTTACAACAACGGTAAATATATGATAGTTTTTTATGAGATGGATTGGGGGACTGATGGGTACTCTCTCAGTTTAGATAACAGAGTACAGAACACAGATGAAAGATAGTCTGAGTTCTGAATGTCTGTTGTCTGTATTCTGGAAGGGCGCTGTCCTCGAAAGATGAATTCTTTAGGAGGTAAACGCAGATTATGTCAGGGCACTCTAAGTGGGCTAATATAAAACACAAAAAGGCACGTGAGGATGCAAAAAGAGGCAAGGTGTTTACCAAGCTTATTAAGGAGATTACGATTGCCGCAAGGGACGGCGGAGACCCTGAGAGCAACTCAAGATTAAGAACCGCTATAGAAAGGGCGCGCGCAGACAATATGCCTTATGATAATATCGAGAGGGCTATTAAACGCGGCACAGGAGAACTTGAGGGTGTAAACTATGAAGAGATCATATATGAGGGTTACGGGCCTGCAGGTGTTGCTGTACTTATTGAAGCGATGACAGACAATAAGAATAGAACCGTTGCGGACATACGTCATATATTTTCAAAGAGCAACGGCAGTTTGGGCGAGAGTGGTTGTGTGGCATGGAATTTTGATAAAAAAGGTCTCTTTACTTTTTCTCAGGATGATGTGGATGAGGACTCGCTGATGGAGATAGCCATAGAGGCCGGAGCGGAAGACATAAAACATGTGCCTGAAGACGGCCTCTTTGAGGTATATACGGACTCTTCGGGTTTTCAGCAGGTAAAGGAGGCATTCGACGCAAAGGGGCTAAAGTATTCATTTGGAGAAATAACCATGGTCCCCAAGACAACGGTCAGGATATCAGGCAAGGATGCACAGCAGATGTTAAAACTTATGGACAGCCTTGAAGAATGTGATGATGTTCAAAATGTATATGCAAACTTTGACATACCCTCCGAAGAGATGGATAAACTTTCAGTATGAAAGATTTTTACAAGTAAAAACAACTACTAATGCAATATCAAAAAAACAGAGATAGTTTTTTGAGCAAATCGGCAAGACGCCTTAAATGCAAGGCCGCAGGCGATTTTACGACGGAAGCGTACTTAACCGGTACGGTAAGGAGGAAAATCGCTAAAACACATCAGTTAAGGATGTATTGCAGATTTAAAATCCTGCTGTAGTGGGATTTGGGTGATTTGAATGCGTGTGCTCGGCATAGACCCCGGTTCTATAACTACAGGTTATGGTATCGTGGAGATGAACGGCGGAAAACTCAGCCATATAGACAATGGCAGTGTCACCTGTAAAAAAGAGACATTACTGGAGAATAGGCTGAAACTTATCTTTGACAGCCTTCATGACATTATTGCCAGTTATGCTCCGGCCATTATGGCGGTGGAGAGGATATTTGTTTCAAAGGGAGCGGCAAGCGCATTGAAGCTCGGCCATGCAAGGGGAGTTGCTATCTTAAGCGCTGTTAATAAGAATATTGATGTTGTCCAATACACCCCCATGGAGGTTAAAAAGGCGGTTACAGGATACGGGAAGGCAGATAAGGAACAGGTAAAGTATATGGTGGCAAAACTCCTTAATATACCCTGTAGTTTAAAGACCGATGCATCGGATGCGCTGGCGGTCGCCATATGCCATCTACATACTGTAAGCGCCGCTTCTGTAAAGAGGGGGTTGGATGGCGTTTGTCTGTAACTTCAGTTTTTGCCATTGCCCGACTCACCCCTACAATACGGAAACATTATGATAGCTCATATAAAAGGCGTTCTTACATATAAGTCATTTGACTACGCAATTATTGATGTAAACGGTATAGGTTATCAGATATTTATTCCCCTTACCACGTTTTATCAGCTTCCGGAGGTTTATCAGACAGTAAGTCTTAATACCCATACCCATGTAAGAGAAGATGCCCTCAAGCTTTATGGGTTTTTCACCGTAAAAGAAAGGGATCTATTTCAGTTGCTTATCGGCATATCCGGCGTGGGGCCGCGCCTTGCCAGGAATATACTTTCTGGAATAAACCCTGATGAGTTTTATCAGGCCGTTGTAGACGGCGATACGAATAAACTTCATATGATACCCGGTGTCGGGGCTAAGACAGCTAAAAGGCTTGTCGTTGAACTTTGTGATAAGGTGAAGGGACTGTGGACGGAAGAGCCTGTAGAGAAAAAGAAGACAAAAGGGATCGTCAATGACGTTGTCTCGGCCCTCCTTAATCTTGGCTACAAACCATCCGACACCGAAAAGGTAGTTGATAAACTAAAGGATGAGGTGAATGATGATTCCGGTTTCGAAGATACCTTTAAAAAGGCCATTAAGATAATAGCCCAAAAACATTAGGCTCTTGGCATATGCGAGATGAAAATACATCACTGCTAAATGAAGATGAACGGAGATGGGATGCAACGCTCAGACCCTTCTCGTTAAACGAGTATGTCGGCCAAAACTCGGTAAAAGAGAATCTTAAGGTATTTATAGAGGCTGCATGTCAAAGGGGCGAGGCCCTTGACCATGTCCTTTGTTACGGGCCTCCCGGCCTTGGGAAGACCACTCTTGCATATATACTCTCAAACGAGCTTAATGTAAACATCAAGTCCACTTCAGGCCCTGTCATTGAAAGGGCGGGGGACCTTGCCGCCATACTTACCAATCTCGAAGAGAAGGATGTTCTCTTTATAGACGAGATACACCGTTTAAGTAATAATGTGGAAGAAATACTCTACTCTGCCATGGAAGAGTTTAAACTCGATATTATCATTGGGCAGGGGCCTTCTGCAAGGTCGGTAAAGATAGATATCCCAAGGTTTACCCTTGTTGGCGCAACTACGAGGGCAGGCCTTTTGACCTCGCCTCTTAGAGACCGTTTTGGTGTCATCGCCCGTCTTGATTTTTATTCCCCCGAAGAGCTTAAGACGATCATTATCCGCTCTGCAGGCATCCTTAATATTGACATAGAATCGGAC
This sequence comes from bacterium, assembly GCA_027069035.1. GTDB lineage: Bacteria > Desulfobacterota > GWC2-55-46 > S146-80 > JALXFI01 > JALXFI01. The sequence goes on along the minus strand of JALXFI010000109.1, from coordinate 2,309 downwards.
GGCGCATTGGAGATAGCAAGAAGGGCAAGAGGAACCCCAAGGATAGCCAACAGGCTTTTAAGGCGGGTAAGGGATTATGCGCAGGTAAAGGCGGACGGAGTAATTACCGGCGAAGTGGCAAGCGGGTCACTTGACATGCTTGAGATAGACACCAGCGGCCTCGACAAGATGGATAGAAGGATACTTGCAACAATGATAGATAATTACTCCGGAGGGCCTGTGGGTATTGAGACCCTTGCGGCTACGATAAACGAAGAAAAAGACACGTTGGACGATGTCTATGAACCGTATCTTATACAGGAGGGGTACATTATAAGGACTCCCCGCGGAAGGGTGGCCACACAAAAGGCATACACGCACCTCGGCAGGGGGCGGCCTGAAAAAAGAAAGGCAGACCTTCAGCAGGATCTTTTTAAAGATAATAATAAATAATTGGCGTCCATCAACTGTTATGTCTATGAAACTTCTTGTCCACATATGCTGCGGTCCATGCTCCATTATACCTTTCAAACACCTCTTTGATAAGGGAGAAGGCTATGTTTGCGGATTTTTTTTTAATCCGAACATTCATCCGTATACGGAATACATGAAAAGGCTTGATTCGGTAAAGAAACTGGCAGAGCTTATGGGTTTTGATGTTATTTACAGTGACGATTACAGGATGGAGGAGTTCCTCTTAAACGTAGCCAAAGACCCTGATAATCGCTGTGAACACTGCTACAGGTCAAGGCTGGAGGAAACGGCTCAAGCGGCCAAAGAGAACGGATTCAGTTCATTTACCACATCTCTGCTTTATAGCAGATACCAGAAGCATGAAAGGATAAAGGAGGTGGGTGAGGAGGTCGGCGGTCTAAAAGGCATCCCTTTTTTTTACCATGATTTTAGATATGGATGGAAGGATGGGATAGCGCTGTCAAAGGATATGGGGCTTTACCGCCAACAGTACTGCGGCTGTATATACAGTGAAAAGGAAAGGTATTACGGCAGAAAGAAATAGAATTATTAATCGGAAAAAGCGGAGAAGTCTATGAAGAGTTCTGAAGGAAGATTAGGTGAACTTGTATTGATGAAGGGTCTCTTAAACAGAGACCAGTTAAGGGAGACACTCCTTATACAGAAGAGCGGCGACAGCTCTTCGGGTATTTCAAAGGGAGAGAGGCTTGGCAGGATAATGCTTCTTAAGGGTTTTATCGCCCCGATGGAGCTTGTTAAGGTGCTCTGTGAACAGAGAAAGCATATCGATTATATACTTGTTGACAAGTATATCGTCGAGCCGAGGCTTGTCTCGCTTATCCCTGAAAAGGTCGCAAAAAAATTCAATATCCTTCCGCTTGTATCTTTCGGAGAGGAGGAGATAATAGTTGCAGGCATTAACTATTTATCTCCTTCCATTAAAAAGACATTGGAAGAAAAGATAGGCAAAAGGATCGATGTTATCATTGTGGAAGAAAGTGATTTTATCCCGATCATAGAGCATTGCTACAGGACATTCCAGAAACGCGGGATAAGCAGTGTTAAGATAGGCGAGATACTTATAAGGGAGGGCTTGCTGACAAGAGCGGAACTCGATAAGTTGTTAAAAGAGAGCATACGCACCCAAAAGATGCTTGGCAAGGTGCTTATAAGCAAGGGCAAGGTCAATGAAAGGGATTTTTTTATGATGCTTTCATTACAGAAGAAACTTCCTCTTGCCGCCTTTAATGATATCGTGTCGGTTTTGGACACGGATATCGTTAAGAGCCTTCCTCGGCCTTTTATCATACATAATCTTATCCTTCCTTATAAGCGCGAGGGCGACAGGGTGCTTACCGTTACAGCAGAGCCGTCGATCAATACGGATGAGCTTAAGAAGGCTTTGAGGTGCAAAGAGATAGAGCTTAAGCTCATTACTTATTCCGATCTGGAAACGATCTTCAGAAATATATTTATGGAAAAAGACATTGAGATAGGCGAGATAACCAGCCCCGAAGATGCCGAACTTGAGGATATGCCGCTTGAAGAGGATTTTAGCGCCGCCTATATAGAGGATATAGATACTCTTACAAAGAGGTATCAAAGGATAACCAGCAATCTGCTTCTTGAGGCCGTAAGAAAACTCTCAAGCGATATACATATAGAAAACTACGAAAACAATGTCTTTATACGGTTCAGGATCGACGGCATACTCTATGATATGCCTTATCTACAGGTGAATAAGAAGAATGTCGGAGGCATAATAAACATTCTTAAGATATGGGCAAACCTGAATATTGCAGAGAGGCGACTTCCTCAGGGCGGAAGGTTCAGAAAAAAGACGAGAGATGGAAAGA
>JALXFI010000108.1 GCA_027069035.1 bacterium | reverse complement strand
TCGCCTGTCTTTTCTATTGTAAGTATCCTCCTGTCATCAGACAATGGGTGGATGATAACGGTTGTGTCTTTCCTTGCCTCGACTATCTCGTCAAGGTAGCATATGCCGCCGTTCCTTACCGCAGTGGTTACAGGCCCGTCCACCCATACGGTCTCGCCTCCCTTTATAAGAAATCTTCCTATAAGGTCTGATGAACTGAGATCATCATGACAGGATACGGTATATACCGGGAGGCCGAGCCTGAATGCCATGTACCTTACAAACCTTGTTTTGCCGCATCCTGTCGGGCCCTTAAGCATAACACCCATACGGTTTGTGTATGCCGCTTCAAACAGTTCCACCTCGTTTTCCAAAGGGAGGTAAAACGGTCCGTTTTCAGTTTCTGTCTGTGGGTTCAATGTTTTTATGTCTGCGGATTTTTTCATATTTTTCTTACACTCTTCTCTTAAGCTGTTTTACTGGAGCTGAAAAAATCATAGATGTATATTATAAGTCCTGCGGCAAATGTAAGCCCGAAAAAGAGTCTTACAATATAAAAAATCGCGATCTGTCCCTGTGTCTCCATGTATGAGAGTCCCACGACCCTTTGCAGATATGCCTGTGCAATGCCTGCTCCTGTAAGGGTTATTGCGATGAATATCATGGATATTACCATCGTCCAGAAGGCGAGTATCTCGGCCTTCTGATTGGCGAACCCACCACTCTTTCTTATATTTGGCACGGCATATGATATCATTGCAAGGACTATCATTGCATAAGCGCCGAAGAATGCAAGATGGCCGTGGCTTGCCGTAATCTGTGTTCCGTGGGTGTAGTAGTTTATCTTTGGCAGGGTATGCATAAAGCCCCATACCCCTGCGCCAAGGAATGCCATAACGGCGCTTCCTACTGTCCACAGCACTGCGGCCCTGTTGGGATGCTCTCTCGTCCTTTTCCTTACCATCTTAAATGCAAACGCCACCATGGCAAGGAATGGAAGGGGTTCTGAGGCCGAAAACCATGCCCCCCATGTCTTCCAGAAGGCAGGCGTGCCGATCCAGTAGTAATGATGGCCTGTCCCCACTATGCCTGTAAAGAGTGTAAGGCCTATGATTATATATAGCCACTTTTCTGCAACCTCTCTGTCTATGCCGGTAAGTTTTATTATAAGAAATGAAAGCAGTGATGCCATTATCAACTCCCATACACCTTCCACCCAGAGATGGACTACCCACCACCAGTAGAATTTGTCTTCGGTAAGGTTTGCAGGTTTATAGAATGCAAAGAGATAAAAGACTGCGAGGCCGAGAAAACCTCCCAAAAGCACTATAGAGATGCTTGTCCTTTTTCTCCCCTTGACCATGGTCATGATCATATTGAATATAAAGAGTAGGACTACGATAACGATTGCGATCTTTATTATTGTAGGCTGTTCGAGAAACTCTCTCCCGTCGTGCCACCTGAAGAGATAACCAGCGATTGCTATGATCCCGCCTACAAGAAAAAGATAACAGTCAATAAGGGCGAGTTTTGTGCTGTATATCTCTCCTTCGACTTCTTCAGGCAGGAGATAGTATGCCGAGCCCATAAAACCGAATATAATCCAGACTACAAGCAGATTTATATGTATCATACGCGCTATGTTGAAAGGTATTGCAGGGAATAAGAAATCGGGCCATACATACTGGGCGCCTATTATAAGCCCGAAGAGTATCTGTCCTGCAAAAAGTAGTATTGCTATCAGGAAGTACGGATAAGCAACCCTTTGTGATTCGTATTTACATTGTGTCATTTTTACCTCCGAACATAATATGTTTAAACGTTTGGCGTTTTAAGGATTAAACTATAAGCCTCCTATATTGGCAAAACAGCCGTTTATGGGCAGACCTGATTTAAGTTATTTACCCTTGCTCATTGGGCGGCCAGTTGTTTGTATCTATCCTGCCGACCCATTTAAAAAATTCCACAAGCCCGTCAATATCTTTCTCAGATAGATTGAACTTAGGCATCTTCCTTACAGTCCCCCAGCCCTGCAGGGCATCTGTCTTGAGTATTGCCCTTACACCGGCCTCTCCCCGCCTTTTAATCACATTGCCGAGTTCAGGCGCGTAATACGCCCCCTCGCCTAACAGGGTGTGGCAGTCTATGCATGCGTTCCTTTCCCATATCCTCTTTCCCCATACCACCTTATCGGAAATATTCTCAGGATGTGTCCTCTTTGAAAGTGTTTCGCTTGAAAGAGATTTGTAGGTTAAGATAAGGAATACCGCCGCAAAGAAGAGTGTACCGCCGATAAAGATGTTTCTTGCAGATGATTTTGTCATATAGCCCTCCTTTCTTCTCTTAATTGTTCAAGAATACCGTATTCATGATGTTCTTAATCTTAACTATAGTTAGTAACATTTATGATTGCAACAAAATATGATTAATGTCATAAAATAAAAAAGATTTTGGAGATGGGTTTTAGCAACTTGGAGATAATTTTCTGCGTTTTTTGACAGGTTAATCCCTTGACATTTAAGTGTTTTCCTATAATAATTAAGAATATATTTATTATTACTTGGTTTTCGCGAACAAATCAAGCTTTGGTATTTT
>JALXFI010000107.1 GCA_027069035.1 bacterium | reverse complement strand
CTTAAATATCCAATTTTCTTTTTCAAGTTATACTTTATAGAAGAAAGGATTAAGGTGATAAAATGAAATCATTCAAGTTCAGATTAGACGGTCTTCTGAATTACCGTGAGAGTGTTGAGGATATGCTTAAAAAAGAGTTTTCCTCGATACAGACACAACTTGAAAAGGAAGAGAAAAAACTGAGTGAATTTATAAAGTTTTACATGGGTGAGATAGAAAGGCTCTTAAAAAAAGATAAATTCAGCTCATCTGAAATTGGTCTTTACAGGACATATTTTGCAAGGATCAAAGAGATCATGAAGGAGAGAAGGCTGGTGGTGAAGAGGTTCCAGGAGATGCATCAGGAAAAACAAAAAGAACTCCTCTATGCGAGGAAAGAACGTAAAGTGCTTGATCTGATGAAAGAAAAAAATATCAAGGAACATACAAAACTTGAGATAAAAGACGAACAGACACTTTTGGATGAATTTAATTCAAACAGGTTTCATAAGAGTGCATTATGAGTAAGAAGATAGTTTTTCTTTCTCTTATATTCTTTTTTGTCTGGGGTATAACTTCCTATGCCATTGAAAATGCTGCGGGTACAAACAATGGCGGCAGTGTTGATGATATGCTCAGCGCAGTTCACAACAGGATGCTTGTTTTAGATAAAAGGGAGGATGATATCCGTAAAGAGGAGGAGAGGCTTAAAACACTTAAAATGGATATTAAAAAGACTATAAACACACTGACCCAAGAGAGAAAACATCTTGAAAAGGTCTTAAGCGATCTCCGGACAGAGAAGAAAGAGGGGTTACAAAAACTTGCTAAATTATATGAGAATATGCCGTCAGAAGAGGCGGCTTTAAGGATTGAAAAACTTAACAAAGATATGGCTGTGATGCTTTTAAGCGCAATGAAGCCGCGTACAGCGGGTAAGATACTTGGTTTTGTAAGACCATCAAAGGCCGCAGAGTTGACTCAGGCGATAGGAAAGAAATTGAGAGAAAAGAAAAAGAGTCACAGATAGAACAATCCCCGTATTAAACTTCCCTTATACTAAAATCTGAAAGATAGGATTCAAGGGGTCAAGTAAAAAATTCTTACCCCGCAATCCATACCGAGCAACTCATATTGTCAGGCAGAGCTAAACTTGGTTTTGCCGGTAAATCCGGGAGAGTCCACGCAGTCTATATAGGAAGGTAATGACCTGTCAGGTGGGAATATTTATCCCGTCATATATTTTCAGCCAATCAAAATCGATTGCTTCTTATTATAAATTCTATTTGTATCTACCTTAAATAATTAAACAATCTATATCTGTCAAAATAAATATTCTTTTTTTAAGTCTATGGCATGCGTATTGCTTTACCTTTAAAAGTAAAAGTTCTTTTTTAAGTTTTTATTTTTTTCAAGGGTGTAACCATTATGTTTATGCAGATAACAGCGCCCCCTTCCAATGTAAAAGATGAGCTTGGCTCAACAAAGGGGGGAATTAAAGACAATAAAATAAACAATAGCGAGAATGGGTATGAAGGTGTATTCCAGGCTGCCTTGGGTATAAACCATAGCGTGCCGATTGAATCACATAATCCGAAGCTTTTTGGTCAAGATAGTGAATTTTCTAAAAAGATAGCAGAAGCTCCGGGTGTTTTGGTCCTGGACGGATTTAGTGGGAATACCCATTCCGATAAAGGAGGCAACGGAAATATTTCAGATGGTAAGGGTGCAGTTAAAGGCGTGCGGCTTTTAGGCGGTAATCTTGAAACAAAGGGTGTAAACTCAATGGATGAAAACCGGCCCGTCAATAGTTATGAAATGATGAAAGGTGATGCAGAGCCGCAATTTATCAACGCAGAAGATTTAGCAAATATTTCAGACGGCAGAGTTAAAGAGTTCTTAAAAGGCAAATCGATTAAGACCTTAAACCCTAATGATACTTCTAAAAATGTTCTTTTTGATCAAGGTTTAACGATAAACGAGGATTCAAACGACTTTAAGGATTATGACAATCATGCCTTTATGGAAGGTATGGACGGCGTTACCGTCAATAAAGATGTTTCCTATATAAAATCCGGTCCGTTTTTGGATATTTTTTCCCACAATGTAAAGGATACAGTCGGCGAGACTCATCTTGAAGATAGAGGCGGAAACTTTGTTCTTGATGCATCGGGAAAAGTTTTGGAAAACGTGGAAACCGGCCGTATCCAAACATCATTTGACGGTCATTTGGAAAGTGTTCCGGTAAAGGGATTTGAACAATCCGTTCCGATACAGCTTGGTGTCAAGATGAGCGCTATGTTCAAAAAGGGTATGGATAAGGCCGTTATAAGGCTTGAACCGCCATCCCTTGGACGCCTTAAGCTTGACATATCGGTAAAGGACAGTATAGTGCATGCGCATGTTACGGCTGAAAATGCCGTTGTAAAAGGGCTTATTGAGTCCAATGTAAATCTTCTTAAAAACACTCTGTCCGAGCAGGGACTTAACCTTGGGGCATTCTCGGTATTTGTCGGTGACGGTTCAAATGCCTTTAAAGAAGATCCGTCTGATACCGCAAACGATTTTATGTATGTAGACGGTAAAAACATAGTTG
>JALXFI010000106.1 GCA_027069035.1 bacterium | reverse complement strand
TTAAAAGATGATTAATGTTACTTTGTTGAAAAACGAGATAGGGTAAGGTCTCCTCCTGTTCTGTAATAAGACTTAATGCAAATAAACCCGAAGATTTCCTTGACCTTGCAAAAAACTCTTCCATATACGAGTTGTTCCAACCTTTCCGAATTGAAAAGACATTGGGTGTCTATATGGATTTTCGGATGGACATTGATTGTCATTTAGTGAATCATTTTTAGTTGAATTAATCCGAATAAATATAAAGACTACAATCAAACCAAATCATAAAAATAAAATCCCCACTCTCCCCTTATAAGCCGACAGCTTCATGAATTATGGATTAGTCACGAACGCTTACCTTCTTTTGACTCGGGCTAATCCTTTATTCTGACTGAAGACGGCCTGTCTTCTTAAGATATCTTGCCACAGCATAGGCAAGTGTAACGGGGATAATAAGGGTTGATAATGTAATTATCTCTGAGCTTCTTGCCTTATAGCCGAAAGCGGAGTAGGTCTCCCATATTATAAGGACTATGGCGGTGGCAACCCATGTGAATGTTGTGCCGTACTCCTTGCTTATGAGCTTCTTCCAGTCAAATCTCATCCCCTCGATGGACTTGTCTATCCCTTTAAAATTTGGTATGAAGCGGTTGACGTTTTTGCAGTAATCCTCATATTCCTTGCCAAAACTCTTCCTTAGGTAATCCTCTTCCGCCATGGTGATGGCAAGGTAGGCAATAAGAAAAAATGGTATGCCGATCATATAGAACCATCTTGAATTTGCAATAATTCCAAGCCCGATAAGTATAAGGATGTTGCCTGTGTAAAGAGGGTTTCTGCTGTGGGCAAAAAAACCTTCCTTAACAAGGTTGTCGGCATATATTTTTTTGTTTTTTCCACCCCGCCTTATATATGCAAAACCTATTGTAAGCGCCCTTAATACCTGCCCGGCAAGGGCTGTTAATATGCCGATGCAGTCAAGCCACCTGTCGGCATACTCGCTTCCAAGAAACAGCTCGGGCTTTGTTCCAAAGACGAGTATGATGAAAAAGAGGGGGAATACGGTATCTCTGTATTTAAAGAAGAAATTTCCCAAACGTATCATAATTATTTGATCGCTATCATGCCGCAGAAATTGTACCATTTAAAGAACACATCAAAGTGCCTGAACCCTGATCTTAAAAAGAGCTGTTTATTCTCTTCAAGCCTGTATGGTATGAGCACGTTTTCAAGCGCCTCTCTTTTCTGTGATATCTCCATCTCGCTGTATCCCTTACGTTTCTTCATGTCATAGTAGTATTTGATAAAAAGCCTGTTAAATACCGAACTCTCTCCAAGAACCTTTTCAAAGACGATTAAACAACCCTGGTCGTTTAGGCCGCTCAGGATATTCCTTATAATATCCTCCCTGTAAAGCGGGCGTATAAACTGAAGCGTAAGGCTCATAACCACAGCGGATGCGTTTGTGATCTGAACCCCATGATTCAGGTTGGAGCATATAAGCTCCCACTCCTTTGAAACATTGTTTTTGACAAGTTTTTGCTTCCCCTTTTTGATCATATCCTGTGATGAGTCTATGCCTATGAGTTTTACACGGCTCTTTATTGCGCTGTCGAGGTTCAGGAGCGTGGTGCATGTGGAACAGCCAAGGTCGTAAACATTTGTGCCGTCTTTGGAAAAGTCATCGGCCATCTCACATATCATCCTCTGCACTTCATCATAGAAGGGGACGGATCTGTGGAGCATATCGTCAAAGACGGAGGCGATCTCTTTCCCGAATGTAAAGTCCGGTATAGAATTAAATTTTTTACGGAAGACCTTGTCCTCTTTTGTCTTTGACATTATAATGTTTTTTCTCTTTTGTTATATTAAAACATGTACAATGTACCTAAAAGTCATGGATGTGTCAAGAATGCAAAAACATAGGGACAGGGACAACCCTCTATTAAAAAATGGTCGCTGTCCCTATTAAAATGCCGGCTTGCAAAAAAAAAATATATAAGTTATGATAAAGATATATCTGGTTGTTGACGCAGGATGTGGATGATGGTTGAAGTGGAAATTAGTCTGCATAAGAGGTATGTTTGGCTCGGATAATTATTAGGAGGTGTTTATTATGAAAGAGAAGGTAGAGAAGGCTTTAGGTAAGATAAGACCGGCTCTTCAGGCCGATGGCGGTGATATAGCTCTGGTTGGTGTTGATGAGGAAAAAGGCATAGTGCAGGTAAGGCTTCAAGGTGCATGTTCGGGTTGTCCCAGCGCACAGCTTACCCTTCAGATGGGGGTTGAAAGGGCAATCATGGAGGAAATCCCTGAAGTAAAACAGGTTGTCGCTGTCCCATAAAATACAAATCAATATCAAAATCAGTTTTAAGTGTTGTATTGTCTGTACGGATAAGGTGCCTGAATCTTTTGTAAGGTAAAATCTGTTGGAGGGGGGAGTATGTCATACAGAATTTCAGATGAGTGTATTGCTTGTGGTGTGTGTGAGGTAGAATGCCCTGAGGGCGCTATAAGCCAGGGTGAAAATATATATGTTATCGATACAAGGCTGTGTACGGAGTGCGCTGCCTGTGCAGAAGTCTGTCCTGTAGAAGCCTGTATCCCTGAAAATAAGGCTACGGCTTAAAAGGATTAAACGTTCATGCCTACTTTTCGGCACAAAGGGGGATGAAAACATGGCAAAGTAGGATTTTCAGGTGAAAATCATCGGGAACACAGCGGGTAAGAGAATTTAGTGGTAGCTTACATTCCGATATTGCGGGATTTGTTAAGTGCCGTACCTTTGAAATGGAGGTGAAAGGTGAGCAAGATTACCGTATGGTTTTTAAGGCTTGCAATGATTTATTTTTTGATTGGCGCGCTTTTTGGCCTTGATATGGCCATTGTGCCGCGCCACATGATCTATCGTCCTGTTCATGTCCACCTCAATCTCCTTGGCTGGATGTCGATGATGATATACGGCGTGGCATATCACATCCTGCCGAGATTCAGCGGCAGGCCGCTTTACAGCGACAAGATGGCGCAAATCCATTTATGGCTTGCCAATATAGGGCTTATAGGGATGGTTGTATTTTGGATCTTTTATAACAAGGGTCTTTTAATGGTTTTTTCTCTTATAGAATTCATATCCATCCTGCTTTTTGTGTATAATATGTTAAGAACCGTGAAATCGATAACAATGCCGCCCCCGCCGGGCAGCTGATAAGGATTGGGAGGATAATATGTCTGATCAGATAACAAAAGAGATGAGCATAGGTGAAGTGATTGATAAGTATCCCGAGACTGCAAAGGTCTTTGAGAAATATTTTGGGCAGGGATGTTTTACCTGTCCCGGGTCGAGGATGGAAAACATCGCTTTTGGAGCAACCATGCATGGCATGGAGGCCGATACGATCGTAGAAGAATTGAATAAGGTTTTGTCTGAAAATTGATGGGTGTATGTTGTTCTGTTAGCATAGTGCACCGGTCTCCCAAAAAACGGATTCATGTTTTTGGGAGTCTTTTCAATATCGTCTTTTTAAAAAGTTTTTAACAAGTGGAGGGGTTGACTGATGGCAACTGAAAAGGATGTTCTCGACGCATTAAGGGGGGTGCTCGACCCTGAACTGGGTAAAGATCTTGTAAGTTTAGATATGATTAAGGATATAAAGATCGATGGTTCCAGTGTTTCTTTTAAGCTGACACTTACAAGCTCCGGCTGTCCTATGAAGAAAGAGATCGAGGAGAATGCAAAAGAGGCAGTGATGACGCTTCCTGGCGTTGAGAAGGTTGTTGTGGATGTTGGCTCAAGGCCTTCCAAGGGTAAGGCAGGGGGGCTCCCTCCGAGAGAACCTATAGAAGGGGTAAAAAACACCATTGCCGTTGCCAGCGGCAAGGGAGGCGTGGGAAAATCGACGGTAGCCGTAAACCTTGCCCTTTCTATGAAAGACAAGGGTTTTAAGGTGGGGGTCTTGGACTGCGATATCTATGGTCCAAGTCTTCAGATGATGATCGGTGTCAAAGATTCTTTAAGGGCGACTGTTGACGGAAGAATAATGCCTAATGAAAGGTATGGGATGAAACTTGTCTCCATAGGTTTTCTGCTCGATGAGGATACCCCTGTTATTTGGAGGGGGCCTATGGTCATGCAGATGATAAGACAGTTTTTAAGGGAGGTGCACTGGGGCGACCTTGATTATCTTATCATCGACCTTCCGCCCGGCACGGGAGATGCTCAGTTGACGCTTGTTCAAACCATACCGCTTACAGGCGCGGTGGTTGTAACCACACCTCAGGATATAGCGCTTATAGACGCATACAAGGCAATACAGATGTTTAGCGAAGTAGGCGTTCCTGTGCTTGGCATAGTTGAAAACATGAGCAGTTTTGTATGTCCCCATTGCGGCAGGACAACTGAGATATTCAGCAAGGGCGGCGGAGAGAAGGCGAGTAAGAAATATAAAGTGCCTCTTCTTGGCAGTGTGCCTCTTGATATGGATATAAGAAAAAGCAGTGACAGCGGAAAACCTATCGTTGCGCAAAACCCCGAATCATCTCATGCAAAGGCATTCCTTGATATAGCGGAGACTATTAATAAAACGATCTCTGCCCCTGCTTTCTCAAAGGCTTCTGCAGGGAGGTAGGGGTTGAGTTAGAAAGGTTGCGGGATTACTTTGTCTCGCCGTTTTCCCTTTCAAGTGAGGCATAGGCGCTGTGATTGTGGATGCTTTCCCAGTTTTCCGCTTCGATCCTGAACCACCCGATGTCTTTATTCTTATCTAATTTTAGAGCTATGTCCCTTACCACGTCCTCTACAAACATCGGGTGCCGGTATGCGTGTTCTGTGACGAATTTTTCATCCTCTCTCTTTAAAAGGGCATAGACCGGACTGCTTCCGCACCCCTCCACCACATCTATTACATCCTCGATCCAAACGAACCCCTTAAATTGTATGGCAACCTTGACTATGCCCCTTTGGTTATGGGCGCCGCTTGAGCTTATCTCTTTTGAGCACGGGCAAAGGGTTGTTATGGGGATCGTTATCTCAAGTATGATCTCTTTTTTATCCTTAAGGCTTCCTATGAACCTGCATCTGTACTCCATGAGGCTTTTTGCCTTTGATACCGGCGCTTCCTGTTCTATAAAGTAAGGGAACTCAACTTCAAGATGGGCTGTGTTGGCATTTAGCCTTTCCTTCATCTTTGCCATGATATTGGGAAAGTTCTCTATGGTTATCTCTCTTCTATACTCATTGAGTATCTCTATGAACCTGCTCATATGTGTGCCTTTGAAGCGGCGGGGGAGGTCTACATACATATTTATATTTGCTATCGTATGCTGGGTCCTGTTGTGTTTATCCAGCACGACTATCGGATAACTTATGTCTTTTACGCCTACCTTATCTATATCAATATCTCTGTGATCCCTAAGGTTTTGAATATCTTTCATGCTCTCCTCTGAAATTTACATATCATAATATGGGGGTTGTCCCTATGTTTTTATTCGTAATAGGTGGCGTAACAGTCGCGTGATTCCCAGACCTTTACCCTTTTTATCTTTATCCACTCATTATTTATCTTTTTACTCAGCCCTTCAAAAATATACCTTGCCAAATTCTCTGAAGAGGGATTTATCTGATCAAACGGGCTTATGGTGTTTAAATGTTTATGGTCAAGAATATCAAGAAATCTGATGGTCTCGGCCTTTAATGTCTTAAAGTCCATGGCAATGCCTCTTTCGTCAAGTTTGGCGGCGGCCGCAGAGACCTCAACCTTCCAGTTGTGTCCATGCAGGTCTTCGCACTTGCCTTTATAGTTTCTAAGGCTGTGTGCCGCTGAAAAATCGGTGATGATTGTAACTTCAAACATGAATTGTGGCGCTCCTCCCCAAAAAACTGTCTCTGTTTTTTATTCCTTCTTAAGTGGCTTAAAATATGTTGTTTTTTATCTTTCTTGCTACAGGCGCGGCGGCATACTCCCCTGACTTTATGAATTCTTGAGCCTTTTCAATGGAGACAAACCCGCCTTTGCCTATGTCAGGCTCTATTATATAATCGCAATGGCGTCTTTGTACGTCCGTGTTTGCTTCCATCATTATATAGTGGCTTTGCAGAAGCACTTTAAAGACATTATCAATATTGTCAAATAGGCGCGCTCTTTTGTTTACATCTACCCCTACGACAATATCAGCCCCCATATCCTTTACAATCTGCGCCGGGAGATTGTTTACAACCCCTCCGTCAACAAGGAGCATACCTTGATGCTTTACGGGTTTAAATATGCCGGGCACCGAACAGCTTGCCCTGATTGCAATGTCAAGGTTTCCTTTGTTAAAGACATACTGCTTTCTCGACAGTATATCCACTGACACAATGGATAAAGGTATTTTCAGTTCGGAAAACCTTTTTGCCGGTATGATATCGTGTATGAAATCAGATAATTTCTTGCTTGATAAAAACCCATCCTTAGGCCATGCAGGCGATACGAGGTCCTTTAGCCATTTTAGCCTTTGAGTTACATTTAATATCGATTCAATATCCATTCCGGAGGCATACATTGCCCCCACGATAGAGCCGCTGCTTGTTCCGGCAATAAATGAAATCGGAACAGATTCCCTTTCAAACGCCTTTAATATCCCTATGTGTGCAAAACCGCGCGCTGCGCCGCCGCTTAGAGCAAGGCCTAAAGTTGTTTTTTTATCTACCACATCAACTACCTTAAAGAATAACGGCTGTTATTATACAATCTTTTCTACAAAAAAAGAAGGTATAAGATGGAAAGGCTTTTTAAGGGTACGAACCATTTTAAAGCTTTTTATCATTTGACTATTTTTGATAAATCCTGTATCTTACAATACCGCTTTTAAAGATAATTTAGTTTGTCTCAGCTTTGAGAAAAATCGGCTGAATTTTTAATAGTACCTTTTTAATGGAGGTGCAATTGTTTACTATTGTTGAGAAGAAGGTTTTATCTCCCGGAGTATTCCAGTTTAAGGTTCTGGCAAAGAAGATCGCCGAAAAACGCAGGCCCGGCCAATTCATTATTTTAAGGGTTTATGATGAAGGCGAGAGGATACCGCTTACCATAGTCGACTCTGCTCCTGAAAAAGGCACAATAACATTGATATTCCAGCAGGTCGGAAAGACTACAACGCTTTTAGGCGGCCTTAATGAAGGTGATGATATCCTTGATATTGTGGGTCCGCTTGGCAAACCTACACATATAAAGAACTTTGGCAATGCGGTTGTTATAGGGGGCGGCATAGGTATAGCCCCTGTTTATCCCATAGCAAAGGGGCTAAAAAAGGCCGGCAACAGGGTTATCTCTATACTTGGCGCAAGAAATAAGGACATCCTTATACTTGAGGATGAGATGCGGTTGGTAAGCGATGATATACAGATCACCACCGATGACGGAAGCTACGGCAAAAAAGGTTTTGTCACGCAGGCCCTTCAGGAACTTATAGATAGTGAGCTTAAGGTGAATATGGTGCTTGGCGTGGGGCCTATACCCATGATGAAAGCGCTCTGCGAGGTGACAAGACCCTATAATATAAATACTCTGGTAAGTCTTAATCCCATTATGGTTGACGGAACGGGCATGTGTGGCGCCTGCCGTATAAGCTTTGACGGCAAAATACGTTTTGTCTGTGTTGACGGCCCTGAGTTTGATGGACACAGGGTGGACTTTGATGAGCTTATACGAAGGAACAGGAGTTACTTTAGGGAAGAGAAGGCGGCAATGGAATCTTTGACATACCATGAAGGCCCAAGGTGTTATGAAAGGTTTGAATCATAAACGGAGTTATAATGGAACCGAACGAGATAAAGGAAAGACTTAAGATACAGAGGCATCCTATGCTTGAGCAAGAGCCGAAGGAGAGGGTTAAGAACTTCTTTGAGGTTCCGCTTGGCTATACGCCGGAGGTTGCAAAAGAAGAGGCATTGAGGTGCATTCAATGTAAAAAGCCTCTCTGTGTGAGCGGGTGTCCCGTGGAGATAGATATACCTGCATTTGTAGAACTTATCGCTGAAGGAGACTTTATAGGGGCGGCAAGGAAACTGAAGGAAAAAAATGCCCTGCCTGCTGTCTGCGGAAGGGTTTGTCCTCAGGAAGACCAGTGCGAGAAGATGTGTGTTGTCGGAAAAAGGGGGAAACCGGTTGCAATTGGTAATCTTGAAAGGTTTGCCGCTGATTATGAAAGGGAGAGAGGGGAGATTGAACTTCCTCAGATATTGCCGGACACAGGCAAGAAAGTGGCGGTTGTCGGGGCAGGCCCATCGGGGCTTACCGTTGCGGGAGACCTTGTTAAAAAGGGGCATAAGGTTACTATATTTGAAGCATTGCATGCGCCAGGGGGAGTCCTGATGTATGGGATACCTGAATTCAGGCTGCCTAAGGCGATAGTGGCCGCAGAGGTGGAGTTTTTAAGGCGCCTTGGTGTTGAGATAGTCTGCAATGCGGTTATCGGGAAGACAGACACGGTGGACGAACTTTTAAAGGACGGTTATGATGCCGTCTTTCTTGGTACCGGCGCCGGACTTCCATACTTTATGAATATACCAGGGGAGAATCTTGTTGGGGTTTATTCGGCAAATGAATACCTTACAAGGATAAATCTTATGAAGGCGTACCGGTTCCCTGAGTTTGACACACCTGTGATTAAAGGCAGGAGAATCGCCGTTTTTGGTGGAGGCAATACGGCAATGGACTCTGCAAGGACTTCCATAAGACTGAACCCTGAAAAGGTTTTTATAATTTACAGGCGTTCAAGAGAAGAGTTGCCTGCAAGGGCGGAAGAGGTCCATCATGGGGAACAGGAAGGTTTGAATTTTAAGTTTCTGACCAACCCTGTAAGGTTTATAGGTAATAAAGAAGGGAGGCTTGAGGCCGTTGAATGTATAAAGATGAAGCTTGGAGAGCCGGATGATTCAGGGAGGAGAAGGCCGATACCCATAC
The DNA here is from genome assembly GCA_027069035.1 of bacterium. Lineage (GTDB taxonomy): Bacteria > Desulfobacterota > GWC2-55-46 > S146-80 > JALXFI01 > JALXFI01. The sequence goes on along the minus strand of JALXFI010000106.1, from coordinate 15,899 downwards.
CTGATTCCGAGTTTAAATTGCATATTGATATTGCGGTTGTTGCCATAGGAAACGGGCCAAACCCCTTAATACCCGCCACAACGGAAGGTCTTGATGTGAACAAGTGGGGCAATATTATAGTTGACAATGATACAGGCGGGACGAGCAAGAGAGGGGTTTTTTCAGGCGGGGATATTGTTAGAGGCGGCTCAACCGTGATATTGGCAATGGGAGACGGCAGAAGGGCTGCAAACGCTATTCACAGTTATCTGTTAAATGGAAAAAAATAGAAATTTTTTTGGCTCTGAGTGTTGGCGGCTCTGGTAAATTCGGGGGCAGGCGTAAGCCTGCCTTTTTTGTAGGACGGGCACAATCACTGAAAAGACTTTAACCACAGAAAACACTGAAGGCACTGAATTGCTTTAATTGTGACACGGATTTAAGCCAAAAAAAGATGAAGAGGATAAATGATAAGGGTTGAAGGCCTTGTAAAAAAATATAATTCTATAACCGCGGTGGACGGAATAGATTTCAATGTGGAGAAGGGCAGTTTTTTCGGTTTCCTTGGTCCAAACGGCGCAGGTAAGACTACTACAATAGGGATACTATGCACATTGCTTAAACCAACGTATGGCAGCGCCTTTGTAAACGGGTTTAACTGTTATAAAGAGCCTAAAAAGGTAAGATCGTCAATAGGGCTTGTCTTTCAGGAATACACACTTGATAACGAGCTTACCGCATACGAGAACCTTATGTTCCACTGCTACCTTTATGGTATGCGCAAAAGTACGGCAGTGAAGAGGATCGATGAGATACTGAGTGTGGTTGAACTCAACGACCGAAAAGATGATATTGTAAAAAAGTTCTCCGGCGGCATGAAGAGGAGGCTTGAAATAGCAAGGGGTCTCCTGCACAGGCCTCAGGTGCTTTTTCTTGACGAGCCCACCCTTGGGCTTGATCCCCAGACACGGATACATATATGGGATTTTATCAATCGGCTGAGAATGGGTGAGAATATAACGGTTTTTTTAACCACCCATTATATGGATGAGGCGGAAGGCTGCGATAGTGTGGCGATCATTGACAAAGGCAGTATAATTTCATTCGGCTCGCCGGATGAGTTGAAGAAGGAACTTAAAGGAGACACAATATATCTCAAGACTGCTGATGACAGTAAGGCTCGGACGGTTATACAGGAAAGATTCGGGATAACCGTCAATACTATAGATACGGGGCTTGCAATTCAGGTGGAGGGTGGGGAAAAGTTTCTGCCCCATCTTTTTAACGGTTTTCCCGTTGAGATAGTATCGGTCAATCTTAAAAGGCCGTCCTTGAATGATGTCTTTGTTTCTCTTACCGGAAGAGAGATAAGGGAGGATGGGCCAGGAGACACAAGGGTTAGAAGGGGCGGAAGATAATGCGGATAATCAGTTTAAAGGCCATTTATGTAATAGTCTTAAGGGAGTTTAAGAGATTTTTCAGGCAGAGAGGTCGGCTTATGGGTACGGTTGCGCGCCCCCTGCTTTGGCTTTTGATTATAGGCAGCGGATTTACCGAATTGATAAGGGTGCGGGGTGAGATATCCTATCAGCAGTTTATGGTGCCCGGTGTTATAGGCATGACGATACTTTTCAGTTCCATCTTTTCCACGATCTCCGTAGTGTGGGACAAGGAGTTCGGCTTTTTAAGAGAGATGCTGGTTGCGCCCGTTTCCAGGCTTACCATAGTGCTTGGAAAACTTATAAGCGGCAGTATGCTTTCAACATTTCAGGGCATGATTCTTATCGTCCTGGCGCCTTTTTTCGGTATATCTTTAAGCCTGTTTAAATTTACGGAAATGGTTTTCCTTCTGCTTATAGTTTCTTTTGGCATAACATCTCTTGGACTTTTTATTGCTTCCTTTCTTACATCACTTGAGGGTTTTAATGTAATAATGAACTTTCTTGTCCTTCCGATGTTCTTTTTAAGCGGCGCCCTATACCCAATAAAAGTGCTTCCTTCTCTCTTGCAGTATCTTACCAGTATAAATCCGCTTACATACGGTATAGATTCCTTTAAACACGTTATGCTTGGAGATATTCCCGGTACGGTGCTTGGAACGGACTTCTCGTTCTCAATGGATATTGCCTTTGTTTTAGCCTTTTCTGTCATTATGACGATCCTTACCAGTCTCTCGTTTGAAAGAAGGGATTAGAGTAAAGACGGATGGAGAAGGACATTTCTGTTAAAGGCAGAATAATATTTGTGCTTGGCGGAGCAAAGAGCGGCAAAAGCCGTTTTGCGCTTGAAAAGGCTGACCTTATGGGGGGCAAAAAGCTTTATATAGCCACGGCTCAAGCGTTGGACTGTGAGATGGAGAAAAGGATTGAGAAACACAGGCTGGAAAGGGGAGAGGAATGGGTTACTATTGAAGAACCCTTAAATATTGCCGGATCGATTGAAGAGAATAAAGACAGTTACAATGTAATATTAATCGATTGTTTAACGCTATGGCTCAACAATCTTATGGGCGAAGACGGCTCTGAGTTGCAGGATGGTAAGGCTTATAAGGAGAGATTCCTTATTGAGACGGAGAGCCTCATTGATTCATGTATTGATTCGTCTTCTTATATTATAATAGTCTCCAATGAGGTTGGTCTTGGCATTGTGCCTGAAAATTTTCTTGCAAGGCGATTCCGTGATATTGCAGGGGGTGTTAACCGCAGGGTTGCCAATGCGGCCGATGAGGTCTTCTTTCTCATGAGCGGGATTCCTTTACGGTTGAAGTAATGTAAATATCCTTATGTTTGGACGCATGGAGTGTTGACGGCAAGTGGCCGTTAAAAGGTCTCTTAAAAACAATATGGATAGTAAAAAAACGGTCGCTGTCCCTATTTTCTAAAACATGAAAGAAGAAAAGGCATTAAAAATATCCGTTTATACGCTGGGCTGCAAGTCCAATCAATACGACTCCGCTCTTTTGAGGGACGGCGCATCATTAAGAGGACTGAGGGTTGTGCCTCCTTCAAAGGAAACGGATGTCTTTGTTGTAAATACCTGCACCGTAACAGGAAAGTCAAACTATCAGGCGCGTCAGGCAATAAGGAGATTTAAGGCGCTTAATCCTCTGGCCACCCTTGTTGTGACAGGCTGCTATGCGCAGGTCTATCCTGAAGAAATCTCCCGCCTTAATGTCGATTATATTATCGGCAATACGGATAAAAAGAGACTCTGGGAGGTTTTAAGCAATATAAGCGGCGGCGGGATATTTGTCGGCGACATAAGAGGAGAGGTGGAATTTGATGATTCCGCCCATTTCGACGGGGTCTTTAACAGAACAAGATCGTACCTTAAGATACAGGATGGCTGCGATTCGTTCTGTAGTTACTGTATAGTACCTTATGCAAGGGGAAAGAGCCGCAGCCTTCCACTGAACGGGGTTTTAGAGCGTATTGATAAACTCGTAGAAAAGGGTTTTAGAGAGATAGTTTTAACGGGCATACACCTTGGCGCCTATGGCAGAGACCTTGAAGGAGGGCTCTCTCTTCTTTGTCTTTTGAGAGAAGTGGAAGATAAGTTTTCATCTTCTCCGGAAAACGGCGGTTTAAGATTGAGACTCAGCTCGATCGAACCTGTTGAGATATCCAGAGAATTTATAGAGCATATGAGGTTCAGCGCCCTCCTTTGCCATCATCTCCATATTCCCCTTCAAAGCGGGAGCGGACGGATTTTGAAACTTATGAAGAGGCCTTACAGCCCGGTGTACATAAGAGAGCTTATATCGGATATAAGAGAAGAGCTGCCTTCTGCCTCTATCGGCATGGATGTAATGGCAGGGTTCCCTGGAGAGAGCGAGGACGATTTTAATAGCACCTGTGAACTTTTATCCGGCATTGACGTCTCTTATCTCCATGTCTTTCCTTTTTCAAAGAGAAAGGGGACACCTGCCGCGGAATATCCTGGTCAGGTAATAAAGCGCACCATTAAAGACAGGTGCAGAAGACTTAGAGAACTGGGGGAGGAAAAGAGGCACTCTTTTTATAAGAAGAATATAGGGACTAAGACATCTGTGCTTGTTGAAGGGCGAACTGATAAGGTGGATGGGCTGTTAAAAGGGTTTACCAGAAATTATATACCTGTGTTTTTTAAAGGGGACGAATTTCTTGTGGGTAAAGAGGTGGATGTTGTGATAGAGTCCGTTAAAAAAGGTAAGGTGTTCGGCAGCCCCAAATCCCGCGATAGCGGGATTTGAAATTGGCAATACAGCCTTAAGTCCCTATGTTGAGGTGAATAAACGTGGAAGGATCGGAAATGAATAATCTGTTTTCAGAGGTTAATATTAGATCTATTGAAGAAAGACTTTCCTATAGATTTAAAGATAAAATGCTTATTCAAAAGGCGCTTACCCATACGTCGTATGCAAATGAGTCGGGTATGCCGTTCTCCATGTCAAATGAAAGGCTTGAGTTTTTGGGGGATGCCGTGCTTGACCTTATAACGAGCATGCTTTTGATGGACAGGTTCCCTGACTTTGATGAGGGTGGCCTTTCCAAACTAAGATCAAGGGTGGTAAGCGAAGATTCATTAAACAGCATAGGGGAGGAATTGGAGCTTGGGAAGCTTATCTGCCTTGGCAAGGGAGAAGAGAACAGCGGCGGAAGGGGAAAGAGTTCAATAGTATCTTCAACGTTTGAAGCAGTTGTGGCGGCGGTCTTTATAGATGCCGGTTTTGAGAAAACATTTGATATAATAGGCGGCCTTTTAAAGGACAGCATTGAAGATATATGGCTTAAAGGGTCTTATCTGGATTATAAGACGCTTTTACAGGAACTATCTCAGAAACTCTACAAGAAGGCGCCTCAATACAGGGTCGTAAACGAAAAGGGGCCTGAACATTTTAAGGTGTTTGAGGTCGATGTGTTCATCAATGACAAGTTGTTTGGCACGGGGGCAGGCAGAAGCAAGAGGGATGCCGAGAAAGACGCCGCAAAAAAGGCATACAAGAGGTTGAGAGGGCTGAAGGACAGTTAAAGGGAGCACCGGCAGCATAGCGTGGATGTATGAAGGAAAATACAGATAAAAAAGGCTTTAAATCGGGTTTTGTAACGATTGTAGGACGGCCGAATGTTGGTAAATCCACTCTTTTAAACCTTATACTTGGAGAGAAGATATCCATTGTCTCAAAGAGGCCGCAGACAACAAGAAACAGGATCAACGGAATAAAGAATACGAATAATGCCCAGATCGTTTTTATAGATACCCCGGGACTCCACCAATCCAAAAAATCATTGAACGAATTGATGGTAAAACAGGCTGTTGCGACCCTTACGGACGTGGATATCATTGTTTTTATGGCGGAGCCTGTAATGCCGGGCCCGGAGGACGATGAGATACTTAAACTCGTTACGAAAGCGAATGCGCCCGTAATCCTTGTGATAAACAAGATAGACACCGTTAAAAAATCCGAACTCCTGCCTTTGATAAAGGCATACTCCGAAAAGGATTTTTTTAGCGATATAACCCCCGTCTCCTGTCTAAAGAGAGACGGGGTGGAACTGCTTATGGAAAGGATTGTTGATTATCTGCCTTGCGGAGAGCCGTTCTTCCCGCCCGACATGATCACCGACCGGACGGAGAGATTTCTTGTATCCGAGCTTATTAGAGAGAAACTCTTTCAATTTACCAGGATGGAGATACCCTATTCCTCTGCGGTTGTCGTTGATAAGTTTGAAGAAGATAATAAAAAAGAGATAATCCGCATTATTGCCAGCATATATGTTGAAAGGGAGTCTCAAAAGGGAATAGTTGTGGGCAAGGGCGGAAAGATGCTTAAGCTGATAGGGACAAGGGCGCGCGAAGATATGGAGAGACTGCTTGGGAGCAAGGTTTTTTTAAAGTTGTGGGTTGGCGTAAAAAAGGACTGGACAAAGGATGTAAAAAGATTAAAGGAATTTGGGTTTTAAGAAGAGAATACTTTAGAGGTATCGCATGCCGTTAGTAGCGATAGTAGGGCGCCCTAATGTAGGCAAGTCAACGCTTTTCAATAAACTTATCGGGCATAAGAAGGCCATAACGACCAATGAGCCGGGTGTTACCCGTGACCTTAACTACGGTGAGGTTGAAACCGGCGGGAAGAGTTTTACCCTTGTTGATACCGGCGGCTTTGAGCCCGATGCAAAAGAAGAGATACTTGCAAAGATACGCGAGCAGGTATCCGTTGCAATAGAAGAGGCGGATACGATTGTCTGTTTTATGGATGGCAGGGCAGGTCTTACTGCGGGCGATCTGGACATTATAGATATGTTAAGAGGTGTTGAAAAACCTGTTATATATGCTGTAAACAAGATAGATACGATAAAACAGGAGCCTTTGCTTGCAGATTTTTATAGTTCCGGCGTTGAGCCCCTTATCCCCGTTTCAGCGGAACACAATACAGGGATCGGCGCTTTGCTTGAAGAGATAATCGCTACACTTTCCTTTCCTACAGTGGATGAAGAAGGGGGCAAAGAGACAAAGATCGCTGTTTTAGGCAGGCCTAATGTGGGAAAGTCAACGCTTGTAAACAGGATACTTGGTTTTGAAAGGGTGCTTGTAACCGATATCCCCGGTACGACGCGGGACACGATAGACACCGCTTTTGAACGGGACGGGAAGCCCTACAGGATCATAGATACGGCCGGCATGAGGCGAAGGACAAGGATAAGCAGGCGGCTTGAGATATATTCGGTGATGAGCGCTATAAGGAGTATAGACGGTTGTGATGTAGCAATACTTATGATAGATGCAAAGGACGGGGTTACGGCTCAGGACGCAAGGATAGGCGGGCTTATTTCAGCTAAAGGAAAGGGGTGCATTGTAGCAGTCAATAAATGGGACACGGTGGCTAAAGATACCGACACGATGTCCAAATATGAAGATGAGGTAAAAAAAAGGCTTTATTTCCTTGATTATGCGCCTGTACACTTTGTCTCTGCCATAAGCGGGAAGAGGGTGGATAAACTTTTTCCTGCCGTAGATTCTATTGCCGCATCTTTAAATATAAGGATACCCACATCACGGCTTAACAGGGTTATTGAGATACAGAATAGGAGAGGGAATTTTCCTACATACAGGGGAAAGGGGGTAAAGATATTCTATATAACTCAGGTAGGCATAAGGCCTCCTTGCTTTGTGGCCTTTGTAAACTATCCTGAGGGCGTCAAAGACGCCCAGAGAAGATTTCTCATAAAGGTCCTTCGCGAGAGCCTATCCCTTAAAAACGTTCCGCTTAAACTATATATCAGAAAAAAACATAGGGACAACCTTCATATTATTCCCAAATCCCGCGATAGCGGGTTTTGAAATTGGCAATACATCTTTAACTGCTGTGTTCTCGGCCATTTTCTTTCTCACCGTACCGGTTATGTATGCCTCAAAAGGAAAGTCCATTTAAGGCGTCTTCCCAATTTAATCAAAAACCTAAATCTGTTTTTGGGTCTTGACAAGGATAGGACTTTGGTAAATAATCTATCGAACTGCGGCAAAAGGGAAGACAGTGTTTTATTAAATGTCTGTCTGATATATTTAGTGGGTGACGCTGAATAAAGTTGAGGTGACTTGCTATGAAAGGTTTAAGCCTTTGGATACAAGATTACGCATACATAAGCAGTGACTTGCAGATAAAGTTTTTTTCATCCGCCATAATCATTATACTCCTCTGGTTTGTACGCTTTGTTGTCTTAAAGATGGTATGGCGCAATACCGAGGATGTAAAGGCGCGCTATAACTGGCGTAAAGGGCTTACGTATCTCGCGGTTATTATAGGTGTTTTTTTAGTCGGCCGTATATGGTTAAAGGGTATTGAGTCTGTTGCAACCTTTCTTGGCCTGCTTTCGGCAGGTATTGCTATTGCCTTAAAGGATATTGTGGCAAATGTTGCCGGTTGGTTGTTTATTGTATGGCGAAGGCCTCTGAGTATTGGCGACAGGATACAGATAGGCGATTACCGCGGTGATGTCATAGATATCAGGCTTTTTCAGTTTACCCTTTTGGAGATCGGTAACTGGGTGGATGCGGACCAGAGCACGGGACGCATCATACATATCCCGAATGGGATGATACTGAGCAGAATGCTGGCAAATTACAGTAAAGGATTTCAGTATATATGGAATGAGATACCTGTCCTTGTAACCTTTGAGAGCGACTGGAAGAAGGCGCGAAAGATATTGAGCGCAGTGGCGGACAAACATGCAGAACATATAAGCAAGGCTGCTGAAAAGAGGCTTAAAGAGGCGAGCAAGAAGTTTATGATCTTTTATTCGACACTTACGCCTACGGTCTATGTGAGCGTAAAGGAGAGCGGCGTAATGCTCACGATACGCTATCTTTGCGAGCCGCGTAACCGTCGTGGAAGTGAGCAGGCCATATGGGAAAATATCCTTGAGGAATTTGGGAAAAATGCCGATATAGACCTTGCCTATCCAACTCAGAGGTTTTACAATAATCTTAAGGAAGGAAGTCGGAAGGTTTAAGAAGGTTTGCAATGAGGAGCACGGCAATAAATATGGTATATAATGATCAATAATTGGATGGCTTAAATGAGAGTAAAAGAGGGCAAAAATATACTTCTTGCGGATGACCAGAAAGAGTCCTGTATCAAGAAGACGGAGATACTCACCTGTGTGGGGCATAACGTAAGTTTTGCAAAAGACGGCGAAGACATCATTCAAAAACTAAGGAAAGACTCTCATGGTTTGGATCTTCTTGTAATAGATCTCCAAAAATCTTCTATAGATGGTTTTGATGTGCTTATGTGGTTAAGGGATAATAACCGGCTTGGGAACCCCTCTGTTTTGATCCTTACTGAATTTAATTATAGCAGTGATATTATTATTGAAAGGCTTAAACCTCTGGAGGCCACAGGTTTTCTTTCAAGGGGTGGGAGTCAGGAACAACTCGTCTTTGCGGTACACAGTATGCTTTATCCGTATTTTAATAAGGCAAGGAGACGTCCGAGGGTGCCCGTCTTTATTCCGGTTGTTTTTGCTTTTGAAAAGAAGCTGAATGAAGGCAATATATTAAATATTAGCGAAACAGGACTCTTTATCCGCACAAAAGATTGTTTTGATGCAGGCAGCACAATCAGGATGAAGTTTGCTATAGAAGGAAAAGCCTCCAGTATAGTGGCTGAAGGCACGGTTGTTTGGTCAAACAATCTTACAGGCGTGGATATGCGTTTTAACGGCATGGGTATCTACTTTACCAAAATACGTTCCGACGACAGGGCGGCTATTGCCTCGTTTGTAAAGCAGGAACTCGATAAATGCTGGTTCATCGGTTATTTTTAGATGTCCTTATTCAGGAGAACTGTAATCTTTGCCCGCGAATTGAATATTTGACGGATCATCACTGCGTGGAGGTGAGACGGCATGAACACCGCCGCACTCAGGGCACTTTCCAACAAAGGTCTTAAGCGTAAATTTGGCTCCGCACCCATGACAATGGGTCTTGAGTCCGCCATTAGGGATCGGGGCGGTTGCTACAGCGCCACCGTGTGCCTTTGATACGAATTCAACGAGTTCACGGCCCTCTGAGAACGGCCCGCCTGTTCCATTTCCGCAACTTGAACATTCACTCATAAAAACCTCCTGTGTATTCTATATAAGTTTGACTGAATATTTGCCGATTTATTACAGTAAAAAGAACTCTCAAGTACAACATGTTTAATATAACATAAGAAGCAAAACGAAATCCAGAGGTTTGAAGAACCCAAAAACAGAGATAGGTTTTTGGGAAGAAATATATTGTTGAAAAAAAAGCAAAATTGGATATAATCTTTGTGATATAAGCGGGGAAGAGGATTTGCGGCGGACAGGTTGAATTCCATGCGTCTAAAGGGATAATGAAAAAAAGGGGGTGGAAAATATTATGATTGAAGAGGAAGAAAAGATTGCCATTACACACAAATACTGTATTCGTTTTGGAAAGATTGCGGTGCAGAAAGGTTATGTCTCTGAAGAGAAACTTATTGAAGCCATGAAGTCCCAGTTGGAGGACGATCTCCACGGCAGAAAACACAGACTCATAGGAAAGGTGCTTATAGATCTTAAATACATGGATGCTTCTCAGGTCGAAGATGTGCTTAACGAAATCTTTAAACAGTAAAAAAATGGATTAATCCTTTTTTTATAATCTTGTATGGGTTTTTTGGAAGATGATTTTTGCGATATCATAGAAAAAGCACGCGTAGGGCTTGGCATATCATATGATGTCCTTAGTAAATCCACAAACATACCTGAAGATAGACTTGTAAGCCTTGAAAGCGGCGGGTGTATACCTGATGCGGGTGACGTTTCTCTGCTTTCCAATGCCTTGAGGCTTGACGGCGGAAAGCTGTCCGATATTGCCTTTGGTAGATGGAAGCCCGAAGTATTTCCCAAGTTTCTGAACGATTATGTGATAACTATCGATGGTAATCTCGGAGGTTACGGTGTTAAGGCCTATACACTCTTTGACAAGATTTCGAACCGGGCTGTATTGATTGATACGGCATCGAATCCTGAAACAATCTTAAGCACAATAAAAAAACTTAAACTTTCTTTAAAATCCATTTATATCACCCATTTTCATACGGATCACACAGGCGGTTTGGATAGGATTCTTGAAGTTTTTCCCGCACAAGTTTATTCAGGGAGAAAATCTCCTTTTAATTCCAGCGCCGGTCATATATTGAAAGACGGGGATGTCTTTGAGTTCGGAAACTCTGCTATTGAGTGTATCAAGACCCCTGGACATACATCCGAATCCTTTTGTTATAAGTATAATGGGGTATGTTTTGTTGGGGACACACTTTTTGCAGGTTCTATCGGGAGATCGAATCCATCCTCGCTTTATAGTAAACATCTTGAATCGGTAAACAGAAAGATTCTTTCTTTGCCTGGAGACACAGTAATACTTCCGGGACACGGTCCTGCAACAACCGTTGGGGAAGAGAGGGAACATAACCCATTTGTCTGAAATAGTGCAACTTTCCATATTTTTTTTGACTGGTTTTGTTTGCAGAAAAAAATATTTTGTGTTAGATTAAAAAATTCTATTAAGCATAAACTGAAAGATGAAACAATATATTCAAGCTTTTATAGATTATCTTCGGCTTGAAAAAGGCGCGTCCGAAAACACCGTTAAGGCGTATGGGCGTGACCTTAAATCCTTTAGGCTTTTTCTTGCAGGCTTGTATGGTGAAAGAGCGGCTTTTTGTGTTGGAGATATCCGGCTCAATGATATTCGGTTGTTTGTGGCCGAGCTTTACAGGAAAAACTCTAAGGCAACCATTGCAAGGAAACTTGCTTCAATAAGGTCGTTTTTCAGATACATGCATAAAAAGGGCGTCCTTGAGTCGAATGTGTCTGAATTGATAAGCAACCCCAAGCAGTCGATACCTTTGCCAAAGGCGCTTACCGTCGATGAGGTCTTTGCCCTTGTCGAAGCGCCTCAAGGCGATAAACCTATTGAATTAAGGGACAGGGCTATATTGGAACTGCTCTACTCCTCAGGCATAAGGGTTGGGGAACTTGAAGGTCTGGACATTGATGATATTGATACTTCTCAGGGTGTTGTAAGGGTTCTTGGCAAGGGGCGAAAGGACAGGATTGCCCCTGTGGGGGATAAGGCCCTGAGCGTACTGGAAACTTATCTTCTCAGCGGCAGGGACAAGCTTCAAAGAAACGGCAGGATTAAGAGCAGGGCACTTTTCCTGAACAGGAACGGGGGCAGGCTTACAAAGAGGAGTATTGAAAGGCTTGTTAAGAGGTATTCAAGGGGTAAAGGACTGATAAAGGACGCCACGCCGCATTCATTGCGGCACAGTTTTGCGACTCACCTCCTTGACGGAGGCGCGGACTTAAGGTCAATTCAGGAGTTGCTGGGGCACAGCAGTCTTTCTACTACGCAGAGATATACTAACGTAAGTGTCGATAAACTGCTTGAGGTTTATGACAAGACACATCCAAGGGCAAAGGAGAAGGTTTAGGGCTTAGGTATTTTAATGACGGAGGTTTGATGTTCAGGGGCACGACTATAATATCGGTAAGACGCAACAAGAAGGTTGCCATGGCTGGCGACGGTCAGGTCACGCTTGGCAATACCGTTATGAAGGCAAGGTGCTTGCAGGTTTTGCAGGCTCTACAGCCGATGCCTTTACCCTCTTTGAAAAATTTGAAAACAAACTAAAGGAACACGCAGGCAATATTACAAAATCAGCCGTAGAGCTTGCAAAGGACTGGAGGACGGATAAGGTCTTGAGGAGGCTCGAGGCTATGCTTCTTGTGGCGGATAAAAATCACTCATTCCTTCTGTCCGGCAGCGGTGATGTCATTGAACCTGAAGACGGCATAGCGTCTATAGGCTCAGGCGGCCCTTATGCCCTTTCCGCTGCAAGGGCGCTTTTAAAACATACCAAACTCGATCCAAAGGAGATTGTAGAAGAGGCTATGAAGATAGCTTCTGATATATGCATTTATACAAACAGCACAATAGCCGTTGAAGAGCTTTAAAAATAGGGACAGCGACCATTTTAAGAGCGTTGCACGTTTTTTTTAAACCTTTAACCACTGAACTTACTGAAGTCACCGAATTGTTTTTGGTAAAGGACACATATTTACATAGAAAAAAAACGGATAATTGCGGGCGCTGTCTCCGAAAGAAAAAAAGAGTAAAATACTATAAACTAAAGAGGTGAGTTAATGCAAATGAAGACATTGACACCAAGGCAGACTGTAGCGGAACTTGACAAGTATATAATAGGTCAGAAGGAGGCAAAGAGGGCGGTTGCCATTGCGCTTAGAAACCGCTGGAGGAGGCAGCAAATATCGGATGCCCTCCGTGATGAGATCGCCCCCAAGAATATTATCATGATAGGACCTACCGGTGTTGGAAAGACGGAGATCTCGAGACGTCTTGCCAAACTTTCCGATGCCCCTTTTATAAAGGTTGAGGCATCCAAGTTTACGGAGGTAGGCTATGTGGGCAGGGATGTGGAGTCTATTATCAGGGATATTACCGATCTTGCAGTAAAGATAGTTAAAGATGAGGAGTCTGAGAAGGTCAGGATAAAGGCGCGGGAACTGGCTGAAGAGAGCCTTTTAGACCTCCTGATACCTCCGGTTAGAACCCAGTCGCCGGCTGTTGAGACTATAGGGTATGCTCATGAAACGGATGGGTTGAAAGAGGAAACCCATAAAAGGGATACGCGTGAGAAGTTGAGGGCCATGTTCAGAGAGGGAAAACTTGATGACCGGAAGGTTGAGATAGAGGTTGCCGACCATAGAAGGCCTGTGGTCGAGATATTCTCTGCTGCAGGGCTTGAAGAGATGGATATCAATATGAAAGATATGTTCAGCAATCTCTTTCCAAAGAAGACCAAGAAGAAGACCCTAAAGGTTAAGGATGCCTATGAGGTACTTGTTCAGGAGGAGGCCCAGAGGCTTGTTGATATGGACAAGGTGGTCAAAAAGGCTATTGAGAGAGTGGAAAACTCGGGCATAGTCTTTCTGGATGAAGTGGATAAGATTGCATGCAAAGAATCGGCGCATGGACCGGATGTCTCAAGAGAGGGTGTGCAAAGAGACCTTCTCCCTATAGTGGAGGGTTCAACTGTAAACACCAAGTACGGAATGGTGAAGACAGACCATATCCTCTTTATTGCATCCGGCGCATTTCATGTGTCAAAGCCATCCGACCTGATCCCTGAATTTCAGGGCAGATTCCCCATAAGGGTTGAGCTCAATTCGCTTACAAAGGAAGACTTTGTCAGAATCCTTATCGAACCTCAGAATTCTCTTAAAAAGCAATATAAGGCGCTTTTAAAAACGGAAGGTATAGATATAGTCTTCTCCGATGATGCCATAGATGAGATAGCTCATATAGCTACAGAGATAAATAAAAAGACGGAGAATATAGGGGCAAGAAGGCTCCATACCGTAATGGAACGGCTCCTTGAAGACATCTCTTTTGATGCGCCTGATCTGGATAAAAAGAAGATTACCATCAGCGCCGATTATGTAAAAGATAAACTTATGGCATTTGTTGAAGATGAGGACCTTAGCAGGTATATACTGTAAGTCTTTCAACTGCTTAATCTTTTCTTAAAAACAGGGTTGATTTGTGAAAAAATACATTGAAAAGATAAAGATACTGCATGAGGCGCTTCCTTATATAAGGGAGTTTTACGGCAAGACCATAGTGGTAAAGTACGGTGGAAGCGCCATGGTTGATGAAGCGCTGAGGAAGAGTTTTGCAAAGGATATTATCCTTATGAAGTACATAGGGCTTAATCCTGTCGTTGTCCATGGCGGAGGGCCTAAGATAGGAGAGTTTCTTAAAAAACTTGGCAAGGATTCGAGATTTGTAGATGGAATACGTGTTACCGATGAAGAGACGATGGATGTAGTGGAGATGGTTCTTGCAGGTAAGGTGAATAAAGAGATAGTAGGTTTTATAAACCGGTTCGGTGGCAAGGCGGTGGGTTTGAGCGGCAAAGACGGCGGGTTGATAAAGGGGAGAAAACTCGATCCCGTTAAGGTGGAAAGAGACGGCCTTCCTCCCGAGATCATCGACCTTGGCAAGGCGGGGGACGTGGTTTCCGTAAACCCTTCTATAGTAAATTCACTTGATAGAGACCGTTTTATACCGGTAATAGCGCCTGTCGGTGTGGGTGATGATGGAGAGACTTACAATATAAATGCCGATGTGGTCGCAGGCAGGGTTGCGCAGGCCATTAGGGCGGAAAAACTCATACTTCTTACCGATGTCAAAGGGATAATGGACGGCGAGGGAAAACTCATTCCTACGCTTAAACTTAAAGATATAGATGCGCTTATCGAAAAAGGCGTTATATCGGGCGGTATGATACCAAAGGTAAGATGTTGTATGGATGCCTTAAAAGAAGGCGTGGGCAAGACCCATATAATAGACGGCAGGTTGTCCCACGCAGCGCTCCTTGAGGTCTTTACAGACGCGGGGATCGGCACGGAGATAATGCATGACGAGTAGATTTTAAGTAAAATAAATAGATTGAAGAATAAAGATATTATTGAACTCACTGAGAGATTTGTGGCAAAGACGTATAACCGTTTTCCGGTTGTTTTTGTAAAGGGCAAAGGGTGCAGATTATGGGATGCCGATGGAGCGGAGTACCTTGATTTTGTCTCCGGCCTTGCCGTGTGCGGCCTGGGGCACTCTCATCCCGATCTGGTTAAAGCCGTGCAGGAACAGGCCGCAGGGCTTATCCATATATCGAACCTCTACCATATAGAGCCGCAGGCCAAACTTGCAAAGGCCTTGTGTGAAAGGTCCTTTGCGGATAAGGTGTTTTTCTGCAACTCGGGAGCGGAGGCAAACGAGGCGGCGATAAAACTTGCAAGAAAATATTTTAGTAACAGAGGGGAGAGCGGCAGGTATAAGATTATAACCGCTTACGGTTCCTTTCACGGAAGGACAATGGCAACGCTTACGGCCACAGGGCAGGAGAGGTTTCATCACGGTTTTGAGCCCCTGCTTGAGGGTTTTGAGTATGTGCCGTTTAATGATATCGATGCTTTAAAAAAGGCCGTAGATATATCGACCGCCGCCGTTATGCTCGAGCCCATACAGGGAGAGGGCGGGGTAAACATCCCAGGTGAAGATTATCTTAAAAAGGTAAGGGCGCTTTGTGACGAGAGTGGCTTGCTTTTGATCCTTGATGAGGTGCAGACCGGCATGGGCAGGACGGGAAAGCTCTTTGCCTATGAACATTTTGGCATAACGCCCGATATAATGAGTCTTGCCAAAGGGCTTGGCGGAGGCCTTCCAATCGGCGCTATGCTTGCTAAGGAGGATATTGCAGAGGCCTTTGTGCCTGGCTCTCATGCATCTACCTTTGGCGGGAATCCGCTTGCCGCAAGGGCCGGCCTTGCTGTAATGGAGAC
>JALXFI010000105.1 GCA_027069035.1 bacterium | reverse complement strand
TGTTATTATCTTAAAGGCGCTCTTTCGGAATTTTATGATATTAGTGAAGAAAATCTTATACTCGGCAATGGTTCAAACGAGATAATAGAGCTTGTGGTTAGGACTTTTTTAAGACCTGGCGAAGAGGCAATTATAGCAGACCCAACCTTTCTTGTCTATAACATGGTGGTTCAAACGGCAGGAGGAAAGGTGCGCAGGGTTCCGCTTAAAGGGCTTTCCTATGATCTAAGCAGCATGAAGGATTGTATTGGAGACAAAACAAGGCTTGTCTTTATAGCGAACCCTAACAATCCAACAGGCACGATCGTTAAACGTAAAGAGCTTGAAGGGTTTCTTGCTGATATGCCTGATGATGTAATAATTATTCTCGACGAGGCGTACTTTGAGTATGTTACGGATAAGGATTTTCCGGATGGAACCGATTATATAGAGAACGGAAGGAATGTGATCGTATTAAGAACATTTTCCAAGATATACGGGCTTGCCGGTCTGAGGATAGGCTATGGCATGGGTGGGAAACTCTTGATTGAAAATATGAACAGGGTGAGACAGCCGTTTAATATAAATTCACCTGCTCAGGCAGGGGCACTGGCGGCATTAAAAGACAGAGATCATGTAAAAAGGTCTCTTGAAAATAATATCAATGGCCTTGATTATTTATTTAAAGAGATTGAAAAATTAGGTTTCATCTGCATGCCGACACAGACCAATTTCTTTCTTATAAAGGTGGGAGACGGGGCGAGAATATATAAAAACCTTTTAAGAAAGGGTGTAATAGTAAGGCCGATGGGTGGTTACGGTCTTAATGAATATATCAGGGTTACCGTTGGCCTGCCGGAAGAGAATAAACGTTTTATCAATACTTTTAAAGAGGTTATAGGCAATAGTTAATAATAGAGGTGATGTTATGATAATTGTATTAAGGCCGGATGCAACGCCTGAGGATATTGAAAAAATAACCGAAAGGCTGAAAAAACTTGGTCTCAGTGTCCATATATCCAAAGGTGAGGAAAGGACTATTATAG
Organism: bacterium; assembly: GCA_027069035.1. Taxonomy (GTDB): domain Bacteria; phylum Desulfobacterota; class GWC2-55-46; order S146-80; family JALXFI01; genus JALXFI01. The sequence goes on along the minus strand of JALXFI010000105.1, from coordinate 1,555 downwards.
GCGCTATAGGCGATGAAAGTGTGCTTCAGGATCAGCCTCTCGATATCATCCCGGGGGTTGAAAGTGTAATGCCGATACTTAAGCCCTATAAACTTGTAAGTAAAGAGTTCAGGCAGGAGAGTACCGTTATCGAATTTGGAGATGTCAAATTCGGCGGCAACAAGGTGCAGGTAATTGCGGGGCCGTGTTCTGTTGAGGCAAAGGACGGTCTTTTGAATGTGGCGGAGAAGGTAAAGGAATCAGGGGTAAAGTTTTTGCGAGGGGGGGCGTTTAAACCGAGGACATCGCCATATTCCTTTCAGGGGCTCGGAGTAAAAGGGCTTGAATATCTTTCGGAAGTAAAAAATGAAACAGGGCTTCTTATAGTAACCGAGCTTATGGATCCAAGGGATACGGATGTTGTCTATAAACACGCCGACATCATCCAGATAGGCGCCCGCAATATGCAGAACTTCAGACTTCTTACAGAGATCGGAAAACTCGATAAGCCGGTGCTTTTAAAGAGAGGGTTGTCGGCTACCATAAAGGAACTGTTGATGTCCGCAGAGTATATAGCGTCTCAGGGAAACAGTAATATTATACTTTGCGAAAGAGGCATAAGGACATTTGAAACCTCTACAAGAAACACCATTGATATAGGCGCCATACCTGTACTTAAAAGAGAAACACACCTGCCGGTGATCGTAGATCCAAGCCATGCGGCAGGCACATGGAAGTACGTCTCCGCCATATCAAAGGCTGCCATTGCAGCAGGCGCAGACGGTCTTATGATCGAAGTGCATCATGACCCTGAATCCGCCCTTTGTGATGGTTCTCAGTCCCTTAAACCACAGAAGTTTAGTGACCTTATGAAAGAGTTAATTAAGATTGCCGCCGCCATTGGGAGAGAACTCTGAGTTGAAGGTAAGCTTTGATAGGGTTGCTATAATCGGTGTTGGACTTATAGGCGGTTCTCTTGGGCTGGTACTTAGGGAAAGGGGCATTGCAGGTTCTATTGTCGGCATAGGCAGAGGACTTGATAACCTTAAAACGGCAAAATCCGCCGGCATAATAGATGAATATACTCAGGATATCGGGAGGGGAGTTGAAGGAGCCGACCTCATAATTGTTGCGACACCGGTAGGCGCAATTATGGATGTGATTGAGGGCATAATCCATAGGATTAAAAAAGGCGCCGTGATTATGGATGTAGGCAGTGTAAAGGGGGATATCGTTTCCGAGGTAGAGAAGAGGTTTGGAGATGATCTGAACTTTGTCGGCGCTCATCCTATAGCCGGAACCGAGGATTCCGGCGCAGGCGCCGCTTTTTCAACCCTTTTTAAGAATAGAAAATGCATTATAACGCCCACCTCCAGAACAGACAAAGATTCCCTTGAAAAGGTTAAAACAATATGGGAGGAGGCGGGTTCCGATGTTGTCTTTATGGATACTGAAAGACACGACCTTGTCTGCGCCGCAATAAGTCATCTTCCCCATCTTATCGCATATACCCTTGTAAATACGGTTGGAGATATTAAGGGTGAGGATGTTTTAAAATACTCCGCCGGAGGTTTTA
>JALXFI010000104.1 GCA_027069035.1 bacterium | reverse complement strand
TCACAAAATGCCGTTAATCTTTCAATCACCTTAATATGTTTATTGCCATCCCTTACTATCCCTCTTTTTCCCACTTCACCTCGCCCCACCTCAAACTGAGGTTTTACAAGGGCAAGCACAATAGAGTCTTTCCTTAAAAATTTCCTTATCCCAGGGATAACCTTTTCAAGGGAAATAAAAGAAAGGTCAAGGGTGACAATATCGACCGTCTCGCCGATTTCACTAAATTCAAGATGCCTTATGTTTTTCTTTTCAATGAGATGAACGCGGCTGTCGTTTCTGAGCCTCCAGTCTATAAGACCATACCCCACATCAACGGCATATACTTTATCTGCGCCATGCTGGAGCAGGCAATCGGTAAATCCACCGGTTGAAGCGCCGGCATCAATAGCCTTTTTCTTGCTTACGTCTATCGAAAACGCCTTTAAAGCGCCCTCTATCTTCAGCCCTCCCCTGCTAACATAAGGAGAGATCCCAACAACCTCAATCTCCGCATCTTCATCAACCTCTTTGCCCGCCTTGTCAACCATGGCGCCGTCAACCCTTACCTTGCCTGCAAGGATAAGCGCCTTAGTCTTCTCTCTGCTCTCTGCAAGCCCTTTTTTAAAAAGCAGCCTATCGAGACGCTCTCTTTTCTTCCCCTTCATCCTCTAAAACAAGTAGTTGCGCTGCTTTTACTATGCCTGAGGCATCAATGCCGAATTCTTTTCTGAGTTCATCCTGAGCGCCGTGCCTTACAAAACAATCAGGTATGCCGAGCCTTTTTACCGAAACCCCTTTGACTCCGATACGTTCCAAAAGCTCAAGCACTCCGCTTCCAAACCCACCGCCAAGCACATTCTCTTCAACCGTCAAAAGCCTGTTTGTCTTGCACAGAAGAGAGAATATAAGCTCTTCGTCAATTGGTTTTATAAAACGGGCATTTATAACCGCTGCATCAATGTGATGTTTTTTCAATGTCTGCGCCGCCTGAAGGGCCGGGTACACACAATTGCCTGCCGCTAATATAGCAATATCTCCGCCATCTTTAAGCATCTCCGCCTTGCCTACAGGAATGGCCTTTATCTCAGGCTCTATTGATACGCCTACGCCTTTTCCTCTCGGATATCTAATGGCCACCGGCCCGTCAAGCCCTATAGCCGTATTAAGCATATCCCTCAACTCACATTCATCCTTTGGCGCCATCACAATCATGTTGGGAAGCGGCCTCAAATAAGACAGGTCAAAGAGACCGTGGTGAGTAGGGCCGTCAGCGCCGACTATGCCTGCCCTGTCAAGGACAAATACAACATGCAGATTCTGCAGACACACATCATGCGCTATCTGATCGAATGCCCTCTGCAGAAAAGTAGAATATATGGCAACAACAGGAACAAAGCCCCTGGCAGCAAGTCCGGCGGCAAAGGTCACGCCGTGCTGCTCGGCAATGCCGACGTCACAGAACCTGTCGGGAAACTCTTTGCTGAATCTTTCAAGTCCTGTCCCTTCCGGCATGGCCGCGGTAATGGCAAGAACCTTGTCGTTTTTTGAAGCAAGCTCCACAAGCGTATCGCCAAAAACCTTTGTATAGGAAGGAACCTTAGAGTCTGAAGAAACGGTTTTCCCCGAAGCTATGTCAAAGGGGCCGACACCATGAAAACGGGAAGGTTCCTCTTCGGCAGGAGCATACCCCTTTCCCTTCTTTGTAATAACATGGATAAGATGCGGCCCGTTAAGCTCTTTTACATTTTCAAATAAGTTTATAAGCTGGTCGATGTTGTGTCCGTCCAAGGGGCCTATGTAGTTTAAACCAAGCCCTTCAAACATCATGCCGGGTGTGAAAAGGGTTATCAACGAATCCTCAGCCCTCTTTGCGATAGAGACAATACCATCCCCTATCTTTGGTATTGCATGAAAAAACGTCTCAAGCTCTCTCTTAACCTTGCTTACAAACCTTCCTGTAAATTTTCTGCTGAGAAATGAAGAGAGAGCGCCCACATTCTTCGCTATAGACATTTCATTGTCATTGAGCACAATGATAAGGTCTTTCTTAAGGTGTCCGGTCTGATTGAGCCCCTCAAACGCAAGTCCGGCCGTCATTGAACCATCGCCTATCACAGACACCACCTTGTAATCTTCTCCCTTAAGATCCCTTCCGACAACCATACCAAGACCTGCCGATATGGAAGTACTGCTATGCCCGACACCAAAGGCATCATAAATGCTTTCGTGAATATTAGGAAAACCGCTTATGCCGTCCGACTGCCGCAGGGTCTTAAAAACATCTCTTCTGCCTGTGAGAAGTTTATGCGCATAGGCCTGATGCCCGACATCCCATATTATCTTGTCACGGGGCGAATCGAATATGTAATGAAGCGCTATGGTAAGCTCCACAACACCGAGACTCGAAGCAAGGTGTCCGCCGGTCATGGATATCGTCTTAAGTATCTCTTCCCTTATCTCTCCGGCCAACGCACAGAGTTCCTCCCTGCTTAAACCTTTAATATCATAAGGAGAGTTAATACTGTTTAAAAGCCTTCCCATTTTAAGAAACCCTTGAAACTATATATTTTGCAATCGACCGAAGCGCCTCCGCCTCTTTCCCAAATACAGAAAGCGAAGACATGGCGATATCCATGAGTTCCGCAAGACGTTTTTTTGATTCATCCATTCCAAGGAGAGAGGGGTAAGTGATCTTTTTCATGCCGATATCTCCACCGACCTTCTTTCCCATTTCTTCCTCATCTCCCTCTATATCCAGTATATCATCAGTAACCTGAAAGGCAAGCCCAATCGCCTCGCCGTAGGTGGTCAAAGCCTTAAGTTGAACATCATCAGCCATACTCAACAGCGCCCCTGTCCTTATAGAAGCAAGTATGAGTTTGCCGGTCTTATGGATATGAATATACTCAAGGACAGGAAACTCTACATCTTCACCTTGAGACTCTATATCAACCGCCTGTCCGCCCACCATGCCCATAGAACCCGACGCCCCTGTTAACTCGCCTATAACCACCAACACCGTTTCGGGTTTAACATTATTAGCAGTCAAATCAGAGAGAAGCTCAAATGCAAGCGTGAGCAGAGCATCACCGGCCAGTATTGCCATCGCCTCCCCAAAGGCCTTATGACAGGTCGGTTTGCCTCTCCTTAAACTATCATCATCCATTGAAGGCAGGTCATCGTGGATAAGTGAATAGGTATGGATAAGCTCTATCGCACATGCCGCAGAAATAACGTCTTTTTCCCTGCCGCCAACCGCCTCAGCAGATGCAATGGTCAGTATAGGCCTCAACCTTTTTCCCCCGGCAAAGACACTATACCTCATTGCCCTATGTAAGGTTCCTGGGAAACCTTCTCCTTTCGGAAGATACCCTTCCAGCGCCTTGTCTATTCTGGACTTTTTATAATGAAGATACTTTTTAATATCCAAATAATATTTCTACAGCCGTTTATCGTTTTCTTAAAAAAATCATACCATAACCATAACGGTAAAGACAACAAAAATGGCGTATAAACACAAACAAAAACTCCCTTATGTCTTTCACTCGCTATGATATGAACCGTTATGCAACGGCAGGTCGTTATGCGGGGTTGCTTTAAGATAAGAGTTATGCTCAACAAGATATGACAGCGGCACTACATCCAAAGACTCCTTTTCAAAAAACGGCAGCATCTCCTTTATAGCGGCGATCGTAACTTCATGGGGATGCCCGATAGCTATGGCAAATCCGTGTTTTTCAGCCAGTCTTGCAAGTTCCTCCAACTGATCTTTTATATAATCAATATCCCTTTCATTATCAAGAAAAACATTCCTGTCAAAGGCATTCATACCCATCTCCTGCGCCAAGACAAATCCCTTGGAATCTTTCGAAGTCCTGCTGTCAAGGAAAAACAGCGACCGATCCCGTATCTCTTCAAGCGCCGCTCTCATACGCTCGGCATCTTCGCTGAACTTTGAACCCATGTGATTATTTACACCAACCACATAAGGCACGGAAAGGATATCCTTATTAACAATACTTCTTATATCGTCCAATGACATAGCGGTAAACAATGCCCCTTTACCAGGGTTATTTGCAGGATCCTTAGGCTCCATAGGCAGATGTAAAAGCACATCTCTTCCGGCATCCCTTGCCTTTTGAGCTATCCTGTCGGAATATGGCCTGAACGGAAGTATAGAAAGCGTTATGGGCACTTCCATATTTATAAGCTCCATTGCCACCCCCAGATTGTTTCCAATATCATCAATAACTATCACAACCCTTCCATTAATTATTTTTTCGGGATAATAGAAGTATAGGATGTGGGATGTGTAACCATCTATAGAAACCTTTGCAAAAAGGAAGTTTTTGTGTTCTTTAAACGTAATATGGTGTTTATAACCTGAAACATCCAATAGTTTATTCAGCCTCTTTTTTAAGATCTCCGGATCAAGTCCGCCCGGCAGTATAAAATCTTCTCTGTAGGGGGTTACTCTGAAGCTTCCGTTATGCTCGGAAATGGAAAAAACACCCTTTTGAGCTTTTTCCCTAAGACCAAGTGAAAAGATACTTCCTTTAAGCAGTCCGTTTAAATTCTCTATATCTTTGGAGATAAGTTTTTTTGATCTTATCAAGGGATGGTCCGGCTTTTTCTCCATTATAAAAAAGAGAAAAAACCAGACAAACACAATCGTAACAAGAATAATTCCAATGAGAACACGTTCTGAAAAAGATCTGTGAGCTACCCTTTTACGGCTTTTAGTCCTTCTTTTAGGCTTTCTCTTAGGCATTCAGATTAAGAAGCAACCTCTCTGAAGATGTACCAACTTTTAAGATACTCTAAAGCTCTCAAGAGCTGCAGATCGGATATCTTTTCCTTACTTTCTTTTTTGGTCTTATCATCTTTTGTTTCAGGCTCTACAACAAGATGCCTTTTAAGGTCTTTTTCACTTATATGACGGTTATTAACCTTTTTTTCCGTAACAGTGCCTTCTGCGACAAATATATCCGGTTTTATACCCTTGGCCTGAATAGACCTTCCTGAAGGCGTAAAGTACTTTGAAGTAGTAAGCCTCAAAGCAGATCCATCCTCAAGGGGTATGATTGACTGAACCGACCCCTTGCCAAAGCTTGTAGTTCCGATAATTACAGCCTTTTTATGATCCTGCAGAGCGCCTGCCACAATCTCTGAAGCGCTGGCGCTGCCTCCGTTTATAAGGACAACAACCGGATAGTCAGGCTCAATACCATCCATGCCAGCAGAAAATCTCATTTCCTGTCCTTTCACCCTGCCTTCCGTATATACGATAAGACCGGAGCGCAGGAATGTATCGGAAACAGATACAGCCTCATTAAGCAAGCCACCGGGGTTATTTCTCAAATCGAGTATGAGACCCTTTAACCCCTTAGACTGCCCTTCAAGGTTCTTCAATGCCTTCCTGAGTTCCTTTCCTGTATCGTGCTGAAACTGTGTTATCCTCACATAACCGTAGTCATCATCAAGCATTTTTGACTTTACGCTTTTTATCTTTATTACATCCCTTGTTATCTCAAAAGCCTTTGGCTTGTCAAAACCCTCTCTCATTATCCATATGGTGATCTTGGTGCCTTTCTTCCCACGCATCAGCTTTACGGCTTCCTGAATGGTCATATCCCGCGTATGTTTATCTTCAATCTTGACAATCTTGTCACCTGCCTTTATCCCTGCTCTAAAAGCCGGCGTGTCTTCTATAGGAGATACCACCATCAGTATCCCGTCTTTCATGGTTATCTCAATACCAAGTCCGCCAAAACTCCCTCTGGTCTCGACCCTCATCTCCTTATACTGTTCGGGACTCATAAATGATGAGTGGGGATCCATTGTATTAAGCATACCTCTTATAGCGCCGTAAATCAGTTTAGTTGTATCAACCTCATCCACATAATTGTCTTCTATAATAGAGACTATCTCAGTAAAAACCTTTATTTTTTCATAAGCCTTTCGTTGAATAGCATAAACGCCTCTTGCGCTTATCCACACAGCCGAAATGCCAAACAAAGTAAAACAAACCACAGCAATCAGGATCTTTCTTTTCTTAAAGCCAAACATAATACATCCTCCTCGTTTTAATATTAACCCCAAATCCCACAACAGCAGGATTTAAAACTACTTCATACTTATCCACTCAAGAGGGTCCTTGGGTATACCACGGTAGCGTATCTCAAAATAAAGATAAGGTCCTTTAAGCGAGTCAGTATCCCCGACAAAACCAATAAGCTCACCCTGAGCCACATCTTCACCAACACGCTTAAGCGCCTTTGAAAGATGTGCAAAAACAGTATAGTAACCATCCCCATTATCAACGATTATCATTTTACCATAACCCTTAAACCAATCGGAATATATAACTCTCCCTCTATAAACAGACTTAATCTCAGCGCCTTCAGGGGCCTTGATCTCTATGCCCTTATTAAAAATAACGGTTTTCAATTCAGGGTCCCTCAATTTTCCATAAAACGATACTACCCTGCCCTTTACGGGCATAATAAAACTTCCCTTTAAAGAGGCAAAATCAGATGTCAAAGGCATGGAAGCATAACGCAGTTTCTTTTTTAGTTCGCCGATCTTTGATTCAAGGCGTAAAGAGGCCTCTTCAAGCCCTCTGAGTGCAATAAGATTCAGATCCCTGTCGCTCTTAACCTTTCGAATCAGATACTTCTTCCTTCTTCTACCTTTAAGGATACTTCGTTTATACCTAAGTTCACTTTCTCTTAACCCTGCAAGTGTCTGACGCTTTTTCTCAAGGGCATTTTTAGCTTCAGACAAAGACAGGGCGGTGTCTTGATATTCTTTAATGAGGTTCATATCGTATAACATAAGGGATTCAAGATATTTATACCTTCTCCTTACCGAGCCGACTCCGTTTTGGGAAAGCAGCACCATCATAAGCCCGCCCTGCCTCATTTTATATGCAGCCGCCAGGCGTCCTGCAAGTTCATCTTCCAATCCGGACATTTTCCCTTTAACTGCCATGAGCTTACGTTCAAAAGAAAGTATAGCCTTATTGACCTTCCCAGTTTGCTCTCTTATCCTGTCTATAGCCTCTTCCTTATCCTTAAGCTCCATATCAAGCGTGTGAAGTTCATCCAAAAGTTTGCGCCTTTTCTTTTCAAGAGCATTTACACCTTCTTTTCTCTTAGCTATATCAGACTTTAAATCCTTTAAATACTTCTCTTTGCCGAGTATCTCTTTTTTTAAACCTTTGGCGTCACTATACACCAAACTCCCGGGCAGCAGGAACAAAAAGAAAGTAAATAAGATAAAAACCCGTTTCTTCGGCAAGGCACACCTAATTCCAAAATCCTGATACGGCGGGATTTGAAATAAAACAGACACTACTTAAGAAACCTCTTCATAGACACAAAACTACCCAAAACACCAAGGCCGCTGCCCATCATAAACATCCCGATAAGCATAACATATGTAAACGGCAATATAGAAGAAAAACCAAGAATAAAATTGAATGCAAGTTTAAGTC
>JALXFI010000103.1 GCA_027069035.1 bacterium | reverse complement strand
TATGTGGATAAACCTGTGACGTAACCGCAGTTACTTTTTTGGTTTTTGTCTGCAGCAAACTGCCGAGTACCATACGGAACTTTTCAGGGTCATTAATTTTATCCTTCATTCTGGCTATTGCGCTTACTGAAAAATAGCCGGTAACTATATCTAATTTCCCTTTCTCGATATAGTTAGCCAAGAAGTCAAAGACTTTAAAATGCTCATTATCTTCAGTTTTTGTTTTATTATCAAGCAGCATTTGGATTATCCTTACTTTTTTCAGACTATCTTTAAGTTATGGATTATATTCCTATTTCAAAATCAAGGCAAGGATATATATGATCCCAAAAACAGATTTAGTTTTTTGGGTAAATTGGCAAGATGCCTTAAATGCAAGGCCGCAGGCGATTTTACGACGGAAACATACTTAACCGGTACGGTGATGAGAGAAAATCGCCGAGGGCAGTTAAGGATGTATTGCCAATCCCCCATCCTTTCTTTTTAACTCTTTATTTTGTCAAATGTGTAGACCTGACCCCTTGACCCCTTGTTCAGCCTGCAATAAATCTCCTGAGCCAGGAGATAACCTTCCCTTGATACCTTTCAACGACAAGGACGGAAATCGGCGAGGAGTGGAACAGTTTCTTTGGTATCGTCCCGAATCTTATCCTTTCCCATAACCCCTTGCGCGTTGTCCCTACGAGGATAAGGTCGTGGTTCTGCGCCTCATCAAATATCGCCTTTAACGGATCTTTTGCCGCAACGATCTTATCCGTTACCCGCTTTTCTTCATAATCTGCGCCGTCTTTCACATCATTCAATATCTCTACGGCAGTATCGACTTTGGCCTCATCTGGAACGACATAAAAGAGGGTCAGTTTCCCCTTGTTCTTCTTTGCTATCCACGCCGCCCACTGGAAGGCAAGTTTGGCATTTGGTCCCCCTGCCGTCGGGACAAGTATCCTCTTCATCTTATCCCCGTTTGATATCTTCATAATGCCGACATCACACGGGGCCTCCTGGAGTATGGGATCAAGGACACGCCCGGGTATTTTTCCCCTTCTCTTTATCTCCCCGCTTCCAAGTATAAGCACATTTGCCTTGTATTCCCGGACGCTGTCAAGAAGGCCAAGATATACCCTGTGCGATGCCCTGATGTTGAAGCTTACAGGTATATTTTCTTTCTTGCCAAGTTTTTCAGGAAGATCAAAGAGTTTCTTCCTGCCTTCGATAAACCTCTTCCCAGCCCTTAAAGGGGTCTGCGGCGGAAGGGTTATGATATGGCTTAAAAATATCTCTCCATCGTTTTCCCCGGCAAGAGCTGCGGCCACCTTCATAAGTGGCCCTGCCTCCTTCTCATCCTCTATACCAAGAACCAGCCTGTAATCCTTATAGACAAGTTCCTTCTCCTCAACTATCACCTGAGGCCCGACCACCTCCCGCTCTTTAAGCCTTGAATAACCATAGTAGATGGAAAGGCCGGCAGCTATCCACGCAAGACTCATGAAGAAGGATTTAGGGCTATAGGCAAACATGACTATTACAAGGATTGTCTGCGTTATAATCCCCATTACAGGAAAGAGCGGGAAAAAAGGAGACCGGTATCCCGTAAGGCGTCTTGACTCCCTTCTCCTTATGTGGATCAATGCGATGTTGACAAAGATAAAGAGGAAGAGGAACATGATATCGGCGCTTGACGCTATATCCTCGATGGGAAGCAGGATGGACATAAGCATGATAAGGGATGAAGAGGCAAAAAGCGCCCCGCTCGGAGTCTTAAATCTCCTGTGAACACGGGAGAATATTTCGGGAAGATTATGGTCCCTCCCCATGGCAAATGCCACGCGGGACGAGCTGTATATGGTGGCGTTTAGCGCCGATATGGTTGAAAGCAGGCCCCCCGCAAGGAGCATGGCGCTCCCCCACCTGCTGATATGACGCGCCGCCTCTACCATAGCGGTCTCTTTTTTCAGCGCCAGAAAATCCCATGCAGTAAAATGGCCGGGGTTTACAACACCGAGCGCCACAAAGGCAACAACGATATAGATAGGCACAACAATGATAAGTGAGTAAAATATCGCCCTTGGGATATTCCTCTTGGGCTCTATTATCTCCTCGCCGCTCTGCGCAATGATCTCATACCCCTCAAACGCTATATAGGTAAGCCCCATAGCTGTAAGTATGCCCATATAACCCTTGGGAAAGAACGGCACAAACTGGCCGAACCTTACAGGCTCTTTTATGATAACCCCCAAGCCCAACACGACGAATAAGAGGAGTATAAGTATCTTAAAGATGGTTATTACGTTGCCCGCCCTGCCCGTCTCCTTTGCGCCCCTGTAATTGATAAAAGAAAATACAATAACAATTACAACAGCAAGCAGTTTTTTTAATATTTCAGGCGAAAGAGGAACGGATATATTGAGTGAGAAGAGGATCTCTCCAAGGTATGCGCCGAACGCAACCGCATACAGCGAACAGGCAACGGAGTGCGCCATCCATGACATCCACCCGGAAAGGAAACCCGATGGTTGAGGTAGGCTCTCCTTTACCCAGAGGTAGCCGCCCCCTGCCTCAGGTATGGAACTGCCAAGCTCCGCATAGGC
>JALXFI010000102.1 GCA_027069035.1 bacterium | reverse complement strand
ATGTTAACGATGTTATGCTACAATATCTTTTAATTACTGTTAACGATGTTATGCAACTTCTGCTGTTAACGATGTTGTGCTAGTTGTCAATTACAATCTTAAAACCGCGGGCATTGCAACTGTCAGTGCTTTCTTGTAGGGTCAGGTCTTTAATGTTGACATTAGAATATGGGTATGATAGACGTTTAATATGGCAAGGCCTCTACGTATAGAATACCCTGGAGCAGTCTATCACGTAACTTCACGGGGAAACGAAAAGAAAGCTATTTTCAGGGACGATCAAGACAAAGATACCTTTCTCAAAACCCTTCATAAGGTAAATGACAGATACAACTGGTTATGTCATGCTTACTGCCTTATGGATAATCACTATCACCTTCTCATAGAGACACCAGATGCAAACCTTTCAATAGGAATGAGACAGTTAAACGGTGTCTACACCCAGACATACAACAGGCGACATACAAGGGTTGGGCATCTTTTTCAAGGTAGATACAAAGCCATCTTAATACAGAAAGAGAGCCATCTCCTTGAGGTTTCCAGATATATAGTTTTAAATCCCGTACGTGCAGGAATAGTAGAGATGCCCGAAGAATGGAAATGGAGTAGTTACAGCAGTACTGCAGGCAGAGAAAAGGCGCATCTTTGTTTAAATCGGGGCTGGATACTTAGCCAATTTTATGATAGGAAGGAATATAGAAAATTTGTAAATGCCGGCATAGGGGCTGAATCGATCTGGAAAGGAGTAAAGGCACAGAATCTTCTTGGGGAGGAGGGTTTTATTGATGAACTTATCGATTACATAAAAGGAGAAAAAGATGTCTCCGATATTCCAAAAAACCAGCGTTATATAAACAGACCTAAACTTGACAAAGTATTCACTAAAAACATACTAAAAGATAAACAAAAGAGAAATGAGAAGATAGGCGAAGCAGTGGAAAGATATGGATACAGTCAGAGAGAAGTCGCAGATTACCTTGGCATGCATTTTACTTCTATAAGCAGAATTATGAATGAAAAGTAAAGGGTATGCTAATATTAAAGACCTGACCCCTAAAAAAATAGCGGTGCTTTCTCCCGTTGCATGGCGGACTCCGCCAAGACATTACGGGCCGTGGGAGAATGTTGTATCCCTTCTTACCGAGGGTCTTGTAAAACGGGGATTTGATACAACCCTGTTTGCGACCGCAGATTCAATTACAGATGCAAAGCTTAAGTCTGTATGCGCCAGGGGTTACGAAGAAGATAAATCGATTGAACCAAAGGTCTGGGAATGTCTCCATATATCAGAACTCTTTGAACATGCCGATGAGTTCGACCTTATCCACAATAACTTTGATTATCTGCCGCTTACCTATTCCGGTCTCACAGAAACCCCTGTAATAACCACCATACACGGTTTTTCTTCCCCCAAAATACATCCTGTTTACGAAAAGTATAACGGCAGGGTTTCTTACGTCTCAATAAGCAACGCCGACAGAATAGACTCATTGGATTATATATCAACCGTCTATCACGGTATAAACCTTGATGGGTTTACATTTAATCCGGACAGCGGAGGATATCTCCTTTTTTTCAGCAGGATACATCCTGACAAGGGCGCAAGAGAGGCTGTCGAGATAGCTAAAAAGGCCGGAATGGAGCTTATTATGGCGGGCATCATACAGGATAGAGATTACTTCGAAAAAGAGGTAAAACCCCATATAGATAACAAACAAATCAAGTATGCCGGAAGCGTTGCCCCGCCGGAGCGCAACAAACTGCTCGGCGGTGCTTATGCCTTGCTGCATCCGATAAATTTCAAAGAGCCCTTCGGCCTTTCGGTGGTGGAATCCATGGCATGCGGCACACCCGTTATTGCGTTCAATAAGGGCAGCATGCCGGAGATAGTGGAGCATGGGAGATCAGGGTTTCTGGTTAACAATGCAAGTGAGGCGGCGGACGCCGTTAAGGATATAGGCTCAATCGACAGAAGAGTCTGCAGGGAGATTGTTGAAAAAAGATTTACAGCGGATATAATGGTTGATAACTATATAAAGGTGTATAAAAAGGTACTCGCTTTAAAAGCACGTGAGGACCACAGGCCGTGGGGTTACTACACAATACTGTCAGACAACGACGACCATAAGGTAAAGCGGATTGTTGTCTATCCTGGAAAACGCCTGAGCCTCCAGCGTCACAGACAAAGAACCGAGCATTGGCATATAATAAATGGTAGAGCAGTGGTTACTATAAATGACAGGACTATTGAACTCTCTCAGGGCGAAAGCATAGATATACCAAAACACGCGCTTCACAGGATAGAGAATAAAGATTCGGAAGATATGGCATTTATTGAGATTCAGCAGGGGGAGTACTTCGGCGAGGACGATATTGAACGAATAGAAGATGATTTTGGAAGGGTTTAAACTACAGTGAAAAACCGAAGTCCGATCATAAAAAGATATAAGGGCAACCCCATCCTTACAAAGGATGATATACCTTACCCCGTTTCCACTGTCCATAACGCAGGAGCGGTAAAACACAACGGCCGGTATATAATGCTCTTCAGGTCTCACCTAAAAAACGGGCGTTCCATTATAGGCATGGCTGAAAGCAGAGACGGATTTTCATTTAAAGCCGCTCAAAAACCTTTTTTAACCCCCGCTAAAAAAGGCGCCTTTGCCGAATATGAAGAGTACGGTGTAGAGGATTTACGGATATCGCCTGTTGAAGATTATTATCTTCTTACATACAGCGCTTATTCAAGACATGGGGTAAGGATCGGTCTTGCAAGGACAGAGGATTTTAAAAAAGTAGAGCGTATCGGTATGATAACCCAGCCGGACTGTCGAAATGTTGTTATCTTCCCTCAAAAATTTAACGATAGTTTTGCCCGTCTCGACCGTCCCCATACGGGTATCGCCCCGTGGTCAATCTGGATTTCATATTCACCCGATCTAATCCACTGGGGCAAATCAAGGATTGTTTTAAAACCTATGGGTTATCATTGGGATGAGATGAAGGTAGGGCCCGGCGCCCCGCCGATCAAGACCCCTAAGGGATGGCTCAATATATATCATGGCGTATTCCAGACAATGGCAGGCGCCGTCTATCGCCTGGGCGCTGCGCTCCTTGATATAGACGACCCATCACAGGTTATAGGGGTATCCGATGAATGGATACTGGAGCCCGAAGACCCGTGGGAGAGAAGCGGATACGTACCAAACGTTGTCTTTACCTGCGGCGCTGTGCCTGAACCAGACGGCACCGTAAAGATATACTGGGGGGGTTCCGATACAGTTATGTGTACGGGTGTCGCCAAGATGGATGACCTCGTAAATCTATGCCTTAACTCATCAAGACCACCACTGTGAAGTATTGACCTTTTGATGTAAAATGATTAAACTTTTAATAAAAGGACTTTATTAAAAAGCCTTAAAATAAGCATATCTTTTAAAGAGGAAAAAATGGGCACTGAGCTTAATCTTGTTAAAAGCGAGATAAAGTTTATTCAGGATAATAGAAGGGTTATTACAAGATTCTATCTGCCTCACGGCGAAGGGCGCATAGAAAAGATCATACAAAAAACTCTCAGCCTTCCTGAAAAAAGGGTTAAAGAAATCCTGAAACATGTGAGTGAAGACTTCTCATCTAGGCATAAAAATATATGGGCGATACTCGACGAACATTTCAACAATGTGCGCAGATACCTTCCAAAAGGTGTTGAAGTAAGCAAGGAACGAAAGGCATTGATCGGAGCCTATTTTACCCATGAATACTCCATACAGGCCGCCGCTTTCTTTAACCCTTCGATAGTAGCCCATCCTGACCAAACCAACCTTGAAGACGGAAGCTTAAGGTGTATTGTAAGCTTCCGGTCAACCGGCGAAGGCCACATATCGTCCGTGGAATTCAGAAGCGGTGTGATTGATAAGTATAATAACTTTGACTTCCAAGATGTGAGCCGGTTTGTTGAACCTCCAAAGATAATACCGGACAAGGTTTATGACAGACACACCTTCAGGCTTAAACTTGCCGAACTGGAAGAACCAAACAATATTTCAGATAACATATTCAGCAATCTTCCGGAATCTTTCACTTATGCCGACCTGCAGACTTCTATTAGAGACAAGTTAATGATTGAGCAGCTCACCCATCCGGCGTTTTATCAAACGATTGAGAATATACTCTGGATTGCCAACTCAAACTATGAGGTGAAATTTAAAAAGGAAAGCAATCTTTCTGAAAGGGTTATCTTTCCTTCTTCTGAGAATGAGAGCAAAGGCATTGAAGATGCCCGTTTTGTACGTTTTGTTGATGATGATGGGGATGTAACATACTATGCCACATACACGGCCTATAACGGACACACGATTCTGCCGCAGCTTATGACGACAAAAGATTTTTTAAGATTTAAGGTGATTACATTAAACGGTAAGGCCGTGAAGGATAAAGGGATGGCGCTGTTTCCAAGAAAGATAAACGGCAAATACATGATGCTGTCACGCCAGGACGGAGAAAGTATCTACATAATGTCTTCCGATAATATACATTTCTGGCATGAAGCGGAGTTACTGAGAGAGCCGTCCGCCCCATGGGAATTTACACAGATCGGCAACTGCGGCTCGCCAATTGAAACAGATGAGGGATGGATAGTATTGACACACGGAGTCGGCCCTATGAGACAATACTGCATAGGCGCCATGCTGCTAGATATTGAAGAGCCAAGAAGGATAATCGGCATACTGCCCGAACCGATACTCAGTCCTGACAAAGAAGAAAGAGAGGGTTATGTGCCTAATGTTGTTTATACCTGCGGGGCGATACTCCACAATGATACATTAATAATTCCCTATGCAATGTCAGATACCACGTCAGGCATAGCATGCCTGTCTGCAAGGGAATTGATAGACAGGATAAAAAGCCGCTCAAAGATTGCTGCAGCATGTTAGTAACTTCATAGAAGAAACCAAAGCATCTTTATCTTTTATCAGATTTCAAACGTATTTACAGGGAATATCTTCGGGATAAAATTGTCCCCTTCTTAAAAAGAGTTTGTCATGAAGCCGAAAAAGATGCCAAGGATAGCAGTAATAGGCAATTACCTGCCGCGCAAATGCGGGATTGCAACTTTTACAACAGACCTGTGCAACGCCCTTGCCGACAACTTGGGCGGAGACAAGAACCTTGCCGTTGTCGCAATGGATGATATACCGGAAGGATACGATTATCCAAAGCGGGTCAAGTTCAGGGTAAGGGCTAATGTGCAGTCGGATTATTACCGTGCTGCAGATTTTCTCAATACCAATCGGTATGAGGTTGCGGTACTTCAGCATGAATATGGAATATTCGGCGGGGATGACGGTTCTTACATACTCCACATGCTTAAAGCCCTGCGTATGCCTGTAATAACAAACCTTCACACTATCCTTAAAGAACCCACCCCCGGGCAGAAGGACATAATTCATAAGATAGCAAAATACTCAGACCGTTTTCTCGTAATGAGCCATAAGGCAATAGATATCCTTAAGGATATCTATGCTCTGTCGAACATTAGGATTGAATTTGTGCCGCACGGTGTGCCGGATGTAAGTTTTGAAAAACCCGGCGTATTCAACAGACTCTTCGGGCTTAACGAATACGATGTCATCCTTACCTTCGGGCTTTTAAGCCCAAACAAGGGGATAGAAAATATGATCAAGGCAATGCCCCGTATTGTAAAAAAACATCCGAAAGTTGTCTACGTAGTTCTTGGACAGACCCATCCAAATGTTAAAGAAAATGAAGGCGAGGCATACAGGCATGGTCTTCAGCAGTTAGTAAACAGCTTAGATCTTCAAAAACATGTAGCATTCCATAAATACTTCGTCACCAACGATACCCTTATGCAATATCTGCAGACCGCAAAGGTTTATGTAATGCCTTATCTTAATAAGGAACAAATTACATCAGGCGCTCTGGCCTTTGCTCTGGGCGCAGGCGCAGCGATTGTATCCACGCCATTCTGGTACGCCAAAGAAGTGCTTTCAGACGGCAGAGGAAGGCTTGTCCCATTTAACGACCCTGATGCCATCTCTGATGAGGTAATTAAACTCCTTGACGATAATAAGCAGCTTGAGACAATGAGGGCGGCGACTTACAGGTTCGGAAGAAAGATGACCCACAGCGAGGTTGCAAAGCAGTATCTAAAACTTATTGTTGAGGTTAAAGATCGGAGAAAATCCATTCCAAGAGCTCTATCAACCTTCAGAGAAAGTTACAAAAAACTCGACGAACTTCCTGAGATAAACCTATCCCACTTAAAAAACATGACGGATGATACAGGTATATTGCAGCATGCAAAATACAATGTTCCGGATAGAAGCCATGGGTATTGCGTTGATGACAATGCAAGGGCGCTTATAGTTGCCGGTATGTATTATAAACTTCGCAAGGATAAGAGCATCCTGCCATTCTTAGAGAGATATCTTGCCTTTCTTCTCTATGCCTTTAATAAAGAAAACGGCCGTTTCAGAAATTTTATGTCTTATGAGAGGAAGTGGCTTGAATGCGCCGGCAGTGAAGACTGCCATGGGCGGGCGCTATGGTCGCTTGGCATCGCTGTAAAGTATGCCCCAAATGACGGCATAAGAAATATGGCGATGTTTTTATTCTTCAATGCCCTTCCCACTGTCGAAATATTTAACTCTCCAAGGTCGTGGGCGTTTACGATACTGGGTTTAAACGCATATCTCGACAAATACGGCGGGGACTCCTACGCCCGTAACCTTCGGAATCTTCTGGCAAGAAGACTCTCCTTGCTTTTAAAAAAGAATGCATGTAACGACTGGCCCTGGTTTGAAGATACTCTGACATATGCGAATGCCAAACTGCCTCATGCACTCATTGTCGCAGGCCAATGGATTCCAGAGCCGGAGATGTTTTCAATTGGGACAGATGCCCTTAAGTGGCTGCTAAAGATACAAACTTCGGATAAGGGACACCTCTCTGTTATTGGCAGCTCAGGATGGTATAACAGACATGGTGCAAAGGCAAATTTCGACCAGCAGCCTCTTGAGGCAATGAACCTTATTGATGCTTGCATAGATGTCTATATCTCTACAGGGGACAAGATATGGTTGAGTGAAGCCGAGAGGTGTTTTGCCTGGTTTATTGGGAGGAATGACCTCGGTATTAATGTGTATAATTTTGAGACAGGCGGATGCAGTGACGGCCTCCAGCCTGATGGCGTAAACGCAAATCAGGGCGCCGAATCCACACTGAGCTGGCTGATCTCTCTGCTAAAGATGTATCAAACCATGGGCGCCACCCATTGAATACTTGCCATAAATCATAAACAGGTGCCCCTATTATTTGAAGATGCCTAAATAATAGGCATTTATAGCCCATCTGCTTATAAACTGTACAGGGAAAACATACAGAGAGAGGTAAATCACTTGATACTCAGGCAAATCAGGAAATAAGACATCGCATAAAAAAGTTAAACCCATCAACAAGTTACAAGTTAAAAATCTTTTCTGCATTATAACAGTGTTTAATCCTATTAT
>JALXFI010000101.1 GCA_027069035.1 bacterium | reverse complement strand
CCCTTAAAGGCGCCTATGTTCTCTCATCAGGAAGGGTTATCCATAAAGAAAACCTCTCTTTCTTAAAACACTTGGAAGAAGGGCATGGGGCAGGCACCGCATATGCCGCCTTGCACAGCAAAGGGCATTTAGTTACAAGAAAAAAAAACAAAACCGAAACCAATCACACTCTTGACACATTCTTTAATGAACTCCTTACAAGGGTTGTACCTAAAACCAAGAGGCATATTAAAGGCGACCTCCACCGCATGGTCATAGAATCGATCGAAAAGAATCTGATCGGACTCGTTCTTAAAAATACCAAAGGCAATCAATTACAGGCATCCAAGGTGCTCGGTATCAACAGAAATACGCTGAGGAAAAAGATTAAGGAGTTTAAGATAAAATATAAAGATGAATAAACCGAACAACCATGTTATAAGAGGCATATATACCATAATAGACACCTCCATAATCCCAATAAACAAAGTGGACAAAACCGCTCGGATGATATTAAAAGGCGGAGGAAGAATCATCCAGTTGAGGGCAAAGGGCCATCAGCCTAAAGACACACTCGATGCTGCAGAAAGATTAAAAAAAATAGTATCTGCCTCTGGAGGCACATTTCTGGTAAACGACAGGCTTGATATTGCCCTCCTTTCCAAGGCTGACGGTGTACATCTCGGGCAGGATGATATTCCATGCCACACTGCAAGGGAAATATCAGGCAAGGATTTCATAATAGGCATCTCTACACACAATATGGAAGAGGCGGCGACAGCTCTTAAAGACGGCGCTGATTATATAGGTTTTGGGCCGATATTCTCTACGCCTACAAAGAGTGAAGCCGCAGAACCAAGAGGTGTAGAACAACTTAAAGAACTTATATCCGAAATAGATATCCCGACCGTAGCCATCGGCGGGATAAACGATAAAAATATAGAGGATGTGTTTGATACCGGCGCTTCAGCCGTGGCAATGGTATCAAACATACTAAACTCAAAGGACATTTGCGCAAAGGTAAAAAGGCTGGTCTCCGTAGCTGGTTCTAAAAACATCCTTCCCAAACGGGCAAGGAGCGAAATTTAATTGAAGAAGGCGCTTTCCATAGCAGGTTCCGACCCTTCCTGCGGTGCGGGCATACAGGCAGACATCAAGACCTTTGCCCGTTTCGGGATATATGGTCTCTGTGCAATATCGGCATATACGGTACAGAACTCCACAGGCGTAAAAGAGGTATTACACGCACCTGAAGGCCGTCTGTACAATGAAATAGAATATCTTCTTCGGGATTTTTCTGTAAACAGCGTAAAGATAGGGATGCTTGGAACCAAAGAAAATGTCCTTGCAGCATCAAGGGCGATTACAGAGTTTAGATTAAAAAATGTAGTTCTTGACCCTGTAATGTTTTCAACAAGCGGTTTCAGGCTTCTTAACAAAGACGGCATAGCCCCTCTTATTGACAAGCTGATACCAAAGACCCTTCTTATAACGCCCAATATTTTAGAGGCGTCTATCCTTTCAGGCATAAAGGAGATAACATCAAAAAAAGATATGGAGAAGGCGGCCGTAGAGATAAAAAAAATGGGCGCGGATTATGTTCTTATTAAAGGCGGCCATGTAAAGGGCAATGCAACGGATATACTTTACGGCAGGGAAGGTTTTACCTTTTTTGACTTGCCAAGGATAAAAAAAACGCCCATACATGGCACCGGCTGCATACTTTCCGCAGCAATAACGGCAGGGCTTGCCCTATGTAATCCGATAGATAAATCCATAAACGAGGCAAAGACCTTTATTACTCAACTAATAAAAAAGGCGTCAAGGCATGGAAGAAGTAACACCTATTATCTCATTTAGTATCTATACGGGTTTCCGGATGGACACTATTTAGTGCCGCACCTTACAACCCACACAGGATAACCTTCCTGTGAAAGTCTTTCTGCATATAAAAGGGCTGTCTTCCTGTCACTATACCTACCAAGCCTTACCCTGTAGTAAGTTTTTCCATCTAAAACGGCAGTTTGTATATAAACCCCATCGTATTTTATCCCAAGCGCATTTTTGAGTCTATCAGCCGATCCCTGCTCCAAGAATGCCCCTACCTGTATCGCAAAATCACCGTTTCCGGCATCCGAGACCTTAACACCCTTAATATACTTTGCATCCCTGCCAAGCACCTTTAACCTCACAGGCACAACACCCTCTTTTACCATATCAAGTCTTGATGCAGCGCCAAAAGAAAGGTCGATTATCCTTCCCTCAACAAACGGTCCCCTGTCATTTATAACAAGCTCTACATCCCTGCCGTTATCGAGGTTCTTTACCTTCACAATCGTACCCAGAGGTAGCGTTCTGTGTGCGGCGGAAAGGCCGTACATATCGTATATCTCTCCGCTTGCCGTAGGTTTTCCATTAAAATCCTCACCATACCACGAAGCCATACCATACTGTATGCCGTCTTCTATCGGGGGTTCTTTGAATAATATATTTCTTTCTTGAATCCTGCCCATAGAGCCACAGGACACAAGAAACTGGAGAGAAAAAATAATAACCAATAAGCACATGAACTTAGAGCATGGAAAGGGTATTTTATTGAAATTTACAAAAG
This sequence comes from bacterium, assembly GCA_027069035.1. Taxonomy (GTDB): domain Bacteria; phylum Desulfobacterota; class GWC2-55-46; order S146-80; family JALXFI01; genus JALXFI01. Next base: position 25 of record JALXFI010000101.1, on the reverse strand, counting down.
AGTGAGCTTCCATGTATGTTTTCGA
>JALXFI010000100.1 GCA_027069035.1 bacterium | reverse complement strand
TTTAACTGCTGTGTTCTCGGCGATTTTCTTTCTCACCGTACCGGTTATGTACGCCTCAAAAGAAAAATCGCCTGCGGCCTTGCATTTAAAGCGTCTTGCCAATTTGCCCAAAAACTTATCTCTGTTTTTGGGAGGAACTTGAACCACTGAGGACACGGAAGACACTGAATTGTTTTTAAACGGGAGACGGATCTACGCGGAAAGGACGGATAACTTATCTATAAAAAGCCATGGTGGCGAGGGACTGTCCCAAGCGTATCAGTGTGTCATATAACCTCAGTGCTTGAGGTATTTGCCCCATAAGTAATCCTGCATTGTAAAGTCCTTTAAAGTTCTTGATAGAAAAGCCGAATTAATACGTGGGTTTAAAGTTGCTTGCCGGTTTTTAATTTTTTTGGCATTAAATGTGCAAAATATTGATGTGTTAATTTATTTATAACCGATGGAGGGGTGTGTGAAGAAAAAGATACTCGTAGTTGATGATGAACGCCTTGTGCGCTGGGCAATGGAACAGACCCTTAACAGGGAGGGTTATAAGGTAATAACAGCGGAAAGCGGCGAGATTGTTGCAGAGATCATAAAGGAAGACAGAGACTTTGACCTTGTTATAAGCGATATAAAACTTCCCGGCATCGACGGATGGGAGGTCTTTGAACTTGTAAGAAAGGCAATGCCTGAGTCAAGGATGATAGCCATTACTGCCGAGGATATTTCCGTCTCTTCGGATGCCCTTACGGATAAAGGCATCTCGTGTTTTATCAAAAAACCTTTCTATATGGAGCAGATTACCGAAACGGTTGGAAACATCCTTAATAAAAAGAAGTAAACCCCGTCAGAAAACATAGTTTTCTAACGGGGTAAAGTTTTCCATGAACGATTATAATTAATGTCTCTAAAACACCCCGAAATATGATCTGCATTTTTTATCTTTCACTAATTAAAGAAATATACAGATTTTTTCACAACTCTATTGACTATCATTGATTAAATTTATACAATACACAGGTTATTTTTTAAGCGGAGGTAATTTTCTTATGCATTTTAAAAGGAAGTTTTCATTAGTTGTGCTTTTATTCATTGTTGTCGGTCTTTTTGGCTGTGCCGGTCCAAAAAAAGAATTAGAGGATGTTGTCTGGCCTTTGCCTCCTGATCCTCCAAAGATCAAATTTATAATGAGTTTCTATAGCGAGAAGGGTCTTTTCGGGTTTAGCGCCAAAGATATAATTTTAGGTTCTAATCCTATAAGCGGCTTTCGCAAGCCCTATGCGGTGCATGTGGATAAAAAAGGCAGGATATATGTTTCAGATACAGGGATGGGATTGGTGTATAGATACGATATCCCGAACAGAGAGAAGACTATTTTTTCCGGGCTCGGAAAACCTACAGGGGTTGTAACAGATTCATTTGGCCGGGTATTTGTCGCGGATACCGCTTTGCAAAGGGTTATAGTCTTTGATGAAAAAGGCAGAAGGATTACGGCTATCGGCAGGAGCGGGGAACTCAAGAAACCGTCGGGTGTAGCTATAAACGAAGAGCTTAAAAGGATATATGTAGTTGATGTCTATAAACACCGTGTTGCGGTATTTAATTTTGAAGACGGCACTCTTCTTTTTACCTTTGGGCAAAGGGGAGAGGATGAAGGAGAGTTCAATTTTCCAACCAATATAACCGTAGATAAAGAGGGAAATGTCTGGGTTGTGGATACCATGAATGGTAGAGTTCAGATATTTGATGAAGACGGCAATTTTATCGATGAGTTCGGGAGACTTGGCGACGCCCCGGGTGCTTTTGCCAGACCAAAAGGCATTGCCATTGATTCAGAAGATCATATATATGTTGTTGACGCCAGTATGCACGTTGTGCAGATATTTAATGAAGAGGGGCAGGTACTCCTTGTTTTTGGCGGTGCCGGCAGAGGCAGGGGGAGGATATCGCTTCCTGCAGGGATAGCTATAGACGACAAGGATCGGATATATGTGGTTGAACAGTGGAATAAAAGGGTAAGTATTTATCAGTTCTTAAGCGAAAAGTATAAGGCCGAACACCCGGAGGAGATGAAAAAACTTACGGAGGGGCTTAAAAGAGGGATTAAAAGAAGAAACCAAGCGGCAAAACCCGGCGAAACTGAAGATGAGAAGTCTGATAAGACTGAAAAAAAGAAGTAGGCGGTGACGTATGTTACGGGTTGCGAGTATGAGAGTCTGTAATCTGTTGTCTGTAATCTGTTGTCTGTATTCTGTTGTCTGTATTCTGTTGTCTGTAATCTGTGTCATCTCCCCCAGATGTGCTGGGGGATATAACACAGAATTAAGGGTTTTTAAGGCTTGATATTATGATGATTAATCCTGAATCCTGGAATATTTGGAAAAAAATAAAAGAAAGATATTTAAAATTAAGATGTTATTAAAATGAACGGATTTTTTTTCAATGTCTTTTATAAGTGGCATAGATAATGCATAATAAAAGTGCAGATTAAGAAATTTTAATCTTAAGCAGTTTCAGACAATCGACGATGAAAGGAGGTGACTGAGATTAAAATAGGCCGAAAGATTTGGGTCTTTACGGTTTGGCCTGAATCGGAATAAGAATTAAAATGGGCCTTTGTTTAGATCAATGTAAAAACCGGAAATAAAAAATTTTGGAGGTAAATATATTATGAAACGTTTTCTAATGATTTGTTTAAGTTTTGTATTCGTTGTAAGTCTTGCAGGCATATCTTATGCTAAGCATGATTCAACAACCGATGGCACCTATGCAACCGGTATCGTAGGTTCAAGGCATAACCTTTCTTCAAGCGGCGACCACATCCACAGTGGCGGCGGCACAGGCACGGGCTTAGGTTCTGCCGGCACAACCGAGCCTTGTGTTTTCTGTCATACACCGCACTTTGGCGATGATGACAACGGGCCTCTCTGGAACAGAAACGGCAGCACAACTTATATCGGAAGAGAAACAGCCGAGTTTGGTTTTGCTCCGGCAACAGCCGCATGTCTTAGCTGTCATGACGGTACAACCGCTCTGGACGCTTTGATCAATATTCCTGGTAACGGCAAGATAACGGATCTTAATGTAGGTGAAGGTGGAACTGAGGACCTTGATTATCTCTCTCTTGATGAGTCTAGACTTGTAATTGGTGAAACCGGTACAGGCCTTAATAATGATCACCCGATAACGGTGCATCACAACTCTGAAGGCCATCATTTCTTGAGGAATCCGGGTACCGTCATAAGTACCGTTACATTTGCCGATGGCGATAGTGCTAACGGTGTGACATCAAACCTCTGGGATGTAGATGGTAAGATAGATGCAGGCGCATCGATCAACGATGTGCTCGTAGGCGCTGGTGATCGTAATGGCGACACCTCTGGCGACAATACGGTTGAGTGTGTAACCTGTCACGACCCGCATTATAAGAACCAGACAAACCCTGATCCATTCTTCGTGGCTGGTTATGACAGTGTTACTAAGGACCACGAGAGTGATGAGATCGACGGTGACTTCTTAAGAAGGGTTGGCGGAAACTCTAACTCCGGTGTTTGCAGAACCTGTCACTGGCAGTAATCTTAATACTGCGTATATAGTAGTGTAGCTTAAGGGAGGGGGGTAAAACCCCCTCCCTTTTTTGTTAACAGGATTTAATGTCGTATTAATCTGTTATTAAATTGCTATTTGATAAAATAAAAAATAAAAGAAAGTCGAGACCATCACGTCGAAACCTTAAAAACTTCTCTTTTAAAGTGAAAGGAGCATAAGAAATATTATGAAAATGACTATTGTCAATGTCCTGAAGTGGAGAGCAGACAACCTTTCGGTTTTATTAGTCTCTTTATTTTGCTTTGTTTTGCTGGGTCCCCGGCCTCAGCTTTTTGCTCAAACAGGTTCGGATGTGAAAAATGGAGAGACTGTAGAGGCGGGTGAAGTTGATGGAAATGGTCCGAACAGATTGGTTGTGAAGGTAAATGGCGTTGGCATAATGCAAAGAGAAGTTGATGCCGAGTTGGATAAACTTATACCCAGGACGTTTATTCATAACAGGGCAAAGAAACGTAAAAGAAAGAAGATGACAGAGGATGCCATAAAAAAGCTTATAGAAGAGGAGCTTATCTATCAGGAGGCGATCGCCGTAGGGGTTGGTGCGCCTGAGGACAAGATTGATAAAGAGATAGAGAATAGAAGGGAAAGGGTAAGAAAATATGCCAAAGTAAAAAAAACAGAGGACAGCCTTGAGAAATTACTTAAGAGAAGTAATCTTAATATGGATTGGCTGCGTTATAATATTAAAAAAATGCTTACCGTCCCTATCTTTCAGGACATCATGAAAAAGAAATTTAGCGAGGATGCTGAAAGTTTGGTGACGGATGAATATGCAAAGGCCTATTATAAGGAGAATATGGAGCAGTTTGTGGAGCCTGAGACGATCCATTTATTGGAGATACGCCTTAAGGTAGACCCGGGCAGTTATTCTGATGTCTGGAAGAAAACGGAAAAAAAGGCCCGGGAGATTAAGGAAAGGCTGTTGAAGGGAGAAGACTTTTCTTCTTTGGCAAAGGAGTTTTCCGATGACAGTTATGCCAAAAAGGGCGGAGATATGGGTTTTTTACATAAAGGGAGCATGATGGCTGAAATAGACAATGCTATAGAGGATATGAATGCCGGCGATATTGGAGGCCCTATAAGGTCGTTGTATGGTTATCATATCTTAAAAGTATTGGAAAGAAAACCAGCTACGCAAAAAAGTTTTGAAGATGTAAAGGATTGGCTTAAGAGAGGACTTAAGATAAGGGCGGAGAGAAGACTCTATAAGGAGTGGTTGAAGGGTATTAAGGAAAAAGCGGATATAGAATATCCAAAAGGGGAAAAAGAGATAAAGAAGAATAATAAATAATTAAGGTGAATTGTGATTAGAAAAAAACATATAATATTCATTCCTTCATTTTTATATGTTTCTTTTTTTTTGTATGCCTGGATGCTTATTATATCGGTTGGTTTTTTTGCATGTAATAATCTTTATGCAAAGGTATTGGTCCGACCGCGCCTTATCGGCGGGCTGGTCTTAGGGTTTAGGCATAATGAGTATAGCAATCCACATTCCAATTCAAGCAAAGAGCAATTCCGTCAAAGGTATCATCTTAGTTTTAAAGGTGCAATATGGGATTATCGCTTTATGCCATTCAGCTCAAAATTTAAATATAGTAAGAAGAGAAGCTCCAGTCAAGGGTCAAATTACATCTCAAAGGATTATACCTACTCTTTGCATACCACACTTTTCCCGGATTTTCGTTTTCCTTTTTCAGTTGGTTTTGTCCAGAATAGATCCATCTCTGATGCGGATGCAGGAAACAAGAAGATAGGTACCGGTTATGATCTGGCCTGGTATTTACGTTTTAAGGTGCTGCCGGTAACCAAACTTACATTAAAATATTCGGAAGATACAGGATGGGGGCGAGATAATAATAAAAAAGATTATGGTGTTCGAATGAGTAAGGCAATAGGGAACTCTCAATACAGATTGAACTATGGGAGAGGTATAAGTAAGGATAATATTTCTGCCTCTGAATCTGTGTCAAACAACTTTGGGTTTGGTATAAGCACCAAGGTTTCAGAGTCTATTGCGCTTTCTAACAGCGGCTTTTATTTTGATTCTGATTCTAAAGAGAACGGGAAGGAGTCTATTAATGTGCGAAAAACGGAAGGATACACAAGTGCCCTTTCATATAGGCCGAGTAATGATTTTAGAAACAGTAATGTATTTGGTTTTACAAGATCGACCTCATCGGGTGGCGAGACAAAAAATTACAGTATTTCAACAAGGAACAATTATAAGGTGAATTCAAGGCTTGAATTTAACACTACACTCAGGATGTCCAGGTATTCGGCTAATTCTCAGGAATCGGAAACGATATTCAGAAACTATATTGCATCTGCAGATTCAAGTTTTAGAATAACAAAAAGAACCGTTAGCAGCTTAGGGGTATTTTATAACTGGAATAAGAATATAGACTTTGATCCGGAGGATGCGACCCGTGAGGAGACTCTTAGGAAAAACAAGGGAATTCAAGGCTCTTTAGCACAATCTCGGGCAAGAAATCTTAAATGGGTTTCATTGGGAACAAACTATGGTATTTCTGCTACTTATCATGACACCGATCCTGGCGATGTAACCAATACATTTGGATATCACATTACCTTAAGGGCTGCAAGCAGAGGTCTGAAGGATCTTGCGCTTAGTGCCAGAACCGGTTTTACCAAGCGGTATGATATAAGCGAAAATGAGGTTTCAACTTCTAAAGGATTCGGTTTCCATGTTACAGACACTCATCTTAAACATACAATAATCAAGGCAGGTTATGTCAGAGCTATGAGTACGAAATCTGCCGGAAACCAAGAAAGTGATCTTGCCACCTATAGTATGTCTGCAAAACATGAAAGGGCGCTATGGAGGGGAAAACTTCAGCTTAAAGCAAGATATAATAAGAAGATTAACTATGCCGAGTCATCTGATGATTCTAATACATCAAGCAACTCTGAGCGTGCTCGATATGGAAAGAGATTGACTCGCAGGCTTAGTATGATTCTTTCGTTGGCAAGATCAGGTGGCGATAGCGGAGATGTGCGATATGATTTATCAAGTTTATTCCATTACTATATAGGGGCATGGCGTTTAAGGCTTCAGTATAACTATGGCTATAATGATTATTCAAATAGAAATGCAGGCAACACATCAACGCAACGTATTTATTTAACATTGAGCAGGAGGTTTGGTATAAGCTGGATCTAAGATATTTTTTGTTTTACATAATTTATAAAGACTTGGCTTGCTAAAAAAGGAAAAATCATGTATTTATATAGATATTCGTTGGTATCCTTTTTTTTTAATTTTCTGTAGTCTATGCAGGTTTTCTGATGGAAAACAGAGTTATCGAAAGAAAATTCAAGGCCGTTTTTGTAATAAAATTTTGTCTTATTATAATACTCGGCGCCTTGTTTGTAGGTGTTGGACTGTATTTGTTTTATGGCAGGAAACTGGGTGAAACATACTATTCGGCCTTGTCAACCATCGTAAACCTTAAAGACATACTTATTCCTGCCATTGTTTTTACCATACTATTACAGTTTATCATCTTTTCTATAGTAACCATACTTCTTACACTCTTTATATCGCATAGAATAGCTGGTCCGGTATACCGTTTGGAAAGGGTTCTTAACAATGTTTCAAGTGGAGACCTTTCCCTGACCAGTATAAGGCTTAGAACAAGAGATCAGATTCAATCCATTGCGGATTCTTTTGCCTTGATGTCAAAAGATTTTGGTCAAAAGATCAAGGCATTGGGACTTTCTGTGTCTCATCTTAAGGAAGACAGTAACAGGCTTGGACGATTGATCTTGGAGGAGGAAGATTTAAACAAAGAAAAACTATTGAGTTCTTTAAAGCAACTTGCCGATACAGCCGATATAGTGAATAAGGAGCTGGGAGGGATAAAAACGGGAAGGTCGGATTAATATGGATTATGAAGGTTAAGCAGTTTGCCTTTATTATTTTATTTGTGGTTGCATTTGCTCTATGGACGGCTTATATC
>JALXFI010000099.1 GCA_027069035.1 bacterium | reverse complement strand
CACCGCAACAAGGAGGATCAGATTCCCGCGTGAAAGGGAGGCTGTTATAACGGATACCGTCGGTTTTATAAAAGGGATGCCTCAGGATATTAAAAAGGCGTTTCGTTCAACGCTTGAAGAGATGCAGGATGCAGACCTTCTTTTACACCTCGTTGATGTAAGCACGTCTGATATGGATGAACACATAGTTACAGTTGAAAAAACGATTGATGAGATAGGGCTTGGAAATATACCCAGAATCATGGTACTTAACAAGATAGACCTGTCAGAACCGTTGATCGTGTCAAATCTCTCAAAGAGATATGATGCAGTACCTGTCTCAGCTTTAAAGGATGAGACATTGGGAAGGCTTCTTGCAAAGATTGAGGAGATTCTTGAAGAGAAAATGCTTTAAGTGATTATTCTATGGATTCCATAAACAGACAGTGGCACTATATATTTATCTTACAACCCATTCCATATTTGAATTCCATCACCGCTGAATGTCGTATCAGGCGTGCCGTCAGAGGTATATCTTAATGTGAAGATGTCGTTATTGGCTCCGCTGTTTTTATATCCCGTAACAATAACTCTATTGAGAGAATCCACACTGACAGACGTAGCATAGTCATCATCACCACTGTCATATACAACTATACCGTCACTGCTGAATGTTGTATCGAGTGTACCGTCATAAACATTAAATCGTAAGATAACAACATCATTATTTATGCCGTTATCTTTATATCCGGCAACGATCACTCTATCAGAAGAGTCTATAACAACAGAAGTTGCGTAATCGTCTTTACCGCTGTCATATACGGCCAATCCGTCTCCACTGAATGTCGTATCAGGCGTGCCGTCAGCATTATATCGCAAGACAACAATATCATTATTAGCGCCATTATTTCTATATCCGGCAATAATAGGCCTCTTAAAAGAGTCTACTGCGATAGAGCTTGAGTGGTTATCGTTACTGCTGCTTAATACAACCAACCCGTCTCCACTGAATACGGTGTCAAGTGTGCCGTAAATATCATATCGTAAGGTAAAAATATTGTTAACAGAACCGTTTTTTATATGTCCTGCGAGAAGGACCCTGTTAAGAGAGTCCGCCGTGATGCCGCTTGCGATGGAGGTTGGACCGGTATTTACAGCAGATGGATTTTTGATATTGTTATTCCCACTTTCTCCGCTTCCACATGAGGAAAGTATAAAGATAAAACATAGAATACAAACAAACCTTGAGAGATTTCTCATAGATTTTTTACTCTTAAATATGTCTGATTGATTCTATAGGTGTCATATAGGCAATACATTTGGTGCCGAAGGGGGGACTCGAACCCCCACGGGTATTGCCCACCACCCCCTCAAGATGGCGTGTCTACCAGTTCCACCACTTCGGCATGCTTATGTCTTATAGCATAACTGAAAAAAAAAGTTCAAGCGGAATTTTACTTTATGTGAAAAATAGTCTAAACTGTACATAAGATTTTAAAAGGTTCGATAAAAACCTTGCTGTAATCGTTTATTTCTTTGCAGAGTATGAAAGGGGGATATGACTATGAGGATTAATGAAAGGGCGTTGGGACTGTCGGTCGGTCTGTTATGGGGGGTTACGGTCTTTTTGACTACCTTATACTTATATGTCATTAACGGCGGTGATACTATGTATCGTCTCAGGCAATTTTATATAGGGTATTCCGTTACGCCTGCCGGAGCTGTTATAGGTTTGGTCTATGGACTTATAGATGGGTTTATCGGCGGCTGGATACTTGCAAAACTCTACAATTTTTTTGCAAAAGAATAGCTTTTTCCCTGTAATATCAATACACTCTCTTAAGACTCCGCCAAATACGGAAAAAGAATGTTTATAAAAAAATCTTCGCCCCTTGACAAGGGGCTTCTCTTTGTATATACTTTAATTGAAAATGATTTTCATATTCTTGAAGAAAAGGAGGCGCTAAAATGATAAAGACAATAAGCAGAGAAAGATTAAGAGATATGATGGAAAGGAATGAGGATTTTGTTCTGGTGGATGTTTTGAGCCCTGACAGTTTTGAGGCAGAGCATATCCCCGGTTCAATAAATATCCCGTTTGATGAGATAGAGAGCAGGGTAAAGAAGCTTATAAACAGGAACGATAAGGTTATAACCTATTGCGCCAATTTTCATTGTGATTTGAGTTCGAATGCGGCTCAAAAATTGACTGAACTCGGCTATAAGAACGTGTGGGAGTATGAAGGAGGACTCCAGGATTGGAAAGAGGGTTCTTATCCGCTTGTAAAGTCCACCCGTGCAAAGGCTGTGGGTGAATAGTTTATAACCGGCAAACCTAAGGTTGCTTGTCAGGAGAGGGGCTTTAAAAAGCTCCTCTCCTTTTTTATTGACATAATATATGGAACAATATATTTTCTTTGAACATTGAATAAGAGGAGAGCATTGTGAAGAAGTATTTTAATAAAAAGGTTGAGCCGGTTGAAGTGAAAGGCGGTGTGTCTGAGCTTATAGGCATGATGGGCAAGACCGGTTTTCAGGCAAAGAATCTTTCCCTGTGTGTTGATGTATGGGAGGATATGTTGAATGACAATACAACCGTCTTTTTGGGGTTGGCCGGCGCTATGGTGCCTGCCGGCATGAGAAAGATTCTTGCGCATCTTATAAAGAACAGATTTGTTGACTGTCTTGTTTCTACCGGGGCAAACCTTTTCCATGATATCCATGAAACGATGGGAAAGTTCCACTGGCAGGGGCATCATATGGTGGATGATGTTAAGCTCATGGAGGACAGGGTTGATCGAATATACGATGTTTTTGCTTCTGATAAAGAGTTTGAGGATACCGACAGATACATACTTGATTTTTCAAAAGGTCTTGACACAGATGAGGCCTATACTACAAGAAGTTTTTTAAAACTTCTCGGTAAAAGGCTTTTAGAGGATTATGAAGAGGAAGGCATCTTGACCTCTGCATATAAGGCAGGCGTGCCCGTATACTGCCCTGCCATTGGGGATTCTTCTATTGGTATAGCTTTATCTCTTAATAAGGAAGGGTACCTTTTGTTTGACACGGTAAGTGATGTGGAAGAGACGGCGCGTATTGTCTTGAAAGCCGAAAAGACCGGTGTAGTGTATATAGGCGGCGGAACACCAAAGAATTTTATCCAGCAGACGGAGGTTACCGCAAAACTCTTGTCAAATAAAGATGTAGGCGGCCATGAATACGCCATACAGGTAACGGCAGACGCCCCGCACTGGGGAGGGCTTAGCGGATGTACCTTTGAAGAGGCGCAATCGTGGGGTAAGATATCCGAAAAGGCAAGGCAAGTGATGCTCTACTGCGATTCAACCATTGCGCTTCCGCTTATTGTCTCGGCGCTTTCAGAAAGAATGGAGCATGTGTTAAAGAAGAGGAATGCGCCTGACATGTCTTTTCTGTAATTTATTTGTATTTGTCCATAAATGGAATACACATAAGAGAAGGTCATAAAGAAATATGAAAATATTTTTTCTGAGTCTTCAGTGTTTCAGTGGTAAAGGTATTTTAAGGTGAAAGAAAAATCACCTTACATGCCATTTAATTTTGGCGCATTAGAGCCTGAGTTTTCGTCTTTAAAAGGTTCTGATTTTGTTATCATACCTGTTCCGTATGATCTTACCACCTCGTACATTTCAGGTTCAAGGCGCGGGCCGCTTGCGATAATCGATGCATCAACCCATGTGGAACTCTATGATGAAGAGCTTAAGATAGAACCTTATCGCAGAGGCATCCATACCCTTTCCATGGTAGAACCTGCAACACAAAGTCCGGCGGCAATGGTTGATAGGGTCTCTCAGGTCTGCGAGGGTGTTTTGGTTGATAAAAAGACTCCTATACTTATTGGCGGCGAACACAGCCTCTCGGTTGGTATGGTCAGGGCCTTGAGTTCAAAATACAAAGACCTTTCCGTGCTTCAGTTTGATGCCCATGCGGATTTAAGGGATATCTATGAAGGCAGCCCCTACAATCATGCATGTGTCGGAAGGAGGATATCTGAATTATGTCCTCTGACTCAGGTGGGTATAAGGAGCCTTAGCAGCGGGGAGGCTGTGTTTTTAAGGGATTCGGATATAAAGACGATAACGGCGTCTGATGTGCTGCATTCGGGTGTCCCGTCTGAGATTACCACCGATCTTACGGATGATGTTTATATAACTATTGATCTCGATGTCTTTGATCCTTCTGTAATGCCTGCGGTGGGAACACCCGAGCCGGGCGGGCTTTTCTGGTATGATCTCTTAAATATAATAAAAAAGGTTGTTTACAGCAGAAGGATTGTGGGCTTTGATGTGGTTGAGCTTTCTCCGGTGCCGGGCCTTATAGCCCCGGATTTTACGGCCGCAAAACTTATATACCGGATTATCGGGTATTTGGCACAGAATGAATTTTAAGGAATAAATGGTGATCAGATGAAACTGCTTCCCAAAAAGATCTTTTTTACCAAAGGGGTTGGAAACCACAGAGAAGAACTCCATTCATTTGAACTTGCTTTAAGGAGTGCTGGGATAGAGAAATTAAATCTTGTGCAGGTCTCAAGCATCTTGCCCCCAGGGTGTAAAATAGTATCGAGAAACGAGGGGATTAAAAGTGTTACCCCCGGGCAGATAACCTTTTGTGTTATGAGCAAATGTTCAAGCAATGAACCGAGGCGTTTGATCGCCGCATCTGTAGGCTGTGCAATACCGACTGATAAAAGTCTTTACGGCTATTTAAGTGAACACCATGCCTATGGCCAGACCGATACGGTGGCAGGGGATTATGCCGAGGATCTGGCAGCCGCAATGCTTGCCTCCACTCTTGGAATAGAGCTGGATGAAAATCTTGGCTGGGATGAAAAAAAAGAAATATACAGGATCAGCGATAAGATAGTCAGAACAAGAAATATAACCCAATCGGCTATTGTTAAGAGAGACGCCACATATTCTACGGTTGTAGCGGCAGCGGTCCTGATACTTTGAATCTTCCGTTTTTCAGCTTTTGGCAATTTCCATTCGGAAAACTGCACATAAATATGTGCAACTTTGCCTTCTTTTTTATATCCTTAGATTTTTTTTACAGCCCTCAAATAATCAAACAAGTTACTGAAAATTAAAGATATCCTTAACAATAGCAAGCCTTTGTCAGTTATATGGCATTCGTTTTGCTTAGTTATTAGGTGTTGCAGTCTTGAATTTCTTCTGCAAACTTCCTCTAAAAATATAAATTTCTAAAAAAATTTCAAGGAGGCGTTGATGCGTAGGAATCTTCTTTTAATCATTATTTGCATTATTACTTTTTTACCTTTTAATCTCGAGGCGTTTGAACAGAGTGCCGGCTTTGTCTGGAAGGATATGAGCCATGGCGTTGAGGATGTCGATATGAAAACGATAGTTGTAAACCCTAAAAACAGTGATGTTGTTTTTGCAGGGTCGGAAAGCTCTGTATACCGGACCATAGATGGCGGCAGAAGATGGGAAAACGTCTTTTCATTCAAGGCTACGGGTAACAGTATAAACTCTATTATAATAGATAAGAATAATCCTGAAAAGATATATTTGTGCACCAATAATGGTTTGTACAGAAGTGTGGATATGGGCGAAAAATGGCAAAGGCTTTTTAGCGGGGTTGGAGAGTTTGAGGGCAATGTGTTAAGTGTTGCCATTGTATCGAATAAACCGGAGAGCATTCTTGTAGGGACAGTTAATGGTATCTTTATTTCGCATGATGGCGGTGGGAGATGGAATAGAGTGCACGGCATATCTTCACGGGTATACACCACATTTCTTATAACTGACCCCAAAAAGGCCGGAACGATATATGCCGCCACGGGCAAAGGGGTGCTTAAGAGCGTAGACGACGGAAAAAGATGGAAAAGAATATTCAGCATCTATGGTCTTGAAAATGGAGAGGGGTATGCAGATAACGGATATCAACAGTCTGAAAGTGAAACGGATGGATTTGAACCAGGTGTTAGAAGCATTGTAATAGATCCTCAAGACAATAAAACCATTTACTTAGGTACGCGAAAAGGTCTTTTTATAAGTAAGGACGGCGGAATATCGTGGAAGGGGGGAGGCGCATCAGGTCTTTTATCTTATAGTATTCGCACCCTACTTATGGGCTATTTCGACCCCGGGGTCTTATATGCCGCCACGGATGGCGGGGTGTTCAGATATCTGAGCAGTAAAGGCGTATGGGAGGAGCTTTACAAGGGGCTCTCCTCAAGGAATGTGCGTTATATTTCTTCCAACCATGACAGCCTTTGGGCTGCTACGGAGAAAGGTGTTGTTATGATGGTAAAAAACGACATGAGAGCAGATAGTGCTTCATTAAGCCATCAAAACATAAACATGTTTTTTACAAATGAGCCGACTATTGAAGAGATACAAAAAGCCGCAATAGACTTTGCCGAGGTACAGCCCGATAAGATAAAAAGGTGGAGAAAATCCGCAGCTATAAGGGCGTTACTGCCTGATTTAAAGTTTTCATACGACAAGGGGAGAGACTGGGGAAGCAGCGGGTACTTTTACGGCGGGTTATATAAGGATGATGACGTTACCATTGGCAAAGACAGTGGGTGGTCGGTGTCAGCGACATGGGAGCTGGGAGATCTTATTTGGAATAATGACCAGACATCTATAGATTCGAGATCAAAGCTTATGGTTCAGTTGCGCGATGATGTACTGAACGAGGTAACGCGTCTTTATTTTGAAAGGAAAAGGGTTAAGCTAAAACTGCTGCTTTCTCCCTATGAAACCGGAAAGGAGAAGATGGAAGATGAACTTAGGTTGGAAGAACTTACAGCGCAGATAGATGCACTTACAGGGTTTTATCTTTCAAAAAGGCTTGGGAGGAAATGATAATAAGCAACAAATAAAGCTTGATATAAGCTCTTTTGTGATAAAAGATTCTGTTTCCATAAGGCATATCTTTGTTCCCGGTACGGTTATCGGGGCGGGTGATACCCAAAAACAGAGATAGGTTTTTGGGTAAATTGGCAAGACGCTTTAAATGCAAGGCCGCAGGCGATTTTTCTTTTGAGGCGTACATAACCGGTACGGTGAGAAAGAAAATCGCCGAGAACACAGCAGTTAAAGATGTATTGCCAATTTCAAATCCCGCTATCGCGGGATTTGGGTGAGGGTATAGTGGTTTTCGGAGGAGGTTCACCCAACAGTTCTTTTGGAGGAGCGCAGGTTTTTACGGCAAGCGAGGGAAGTTTAAGCCTTAACAATTCAGGAAACACAATATCTTTGCTGGATACTTTGGATACGGTCATAGATTCCGTAACCTATGGTTCTGGAATAAAAACCACGGATACCCCCCTATTTAAAGTCTAAAGGGTAAAAGGGACGGGCAGGAACATTTCATTCTTTTTTAAACCGAACGAGATTATTAGTTATTATTGTTTTATAACCATAAAAGAGAACCGTTCTTTTAACTGCTTAGACGGCTTTAAGTCCGGGAGCGCTTCCGTAGTAGCTTACCTTGTTACGTCCGGAACGTTTAGCCGTATAAAGAGCCGCATCGGCACGTGAAATGGCATCCTTTTCATCTTCTTCGACAGGAAGAACACTCGCCACCCCAATAC
>JALXFI010000098.1 GCA_027069035.1 bacterium | reverse complement strand
GCTATAAGAAACAGTACCCCGCCTCCAAGTAAGATACCCGCAACGGAACCGGTAAATGTAACAGGCAACACGAACGGGGATAACACAAGACCCAGCGCCATAAATAAAAGAGTTATCCTATCGGGTATGATACGGTATTTTAAATCGATAAGCGAGGCCGCAAGCAAGGCGGAAATAAAACCATAATATACGGGCATCTCAACAGACCAGCCGAACCTTTCAAAAAGCAGCACAATAAGGACACCGCTAAAAAGCTCTACAAGTGGATACTGCGGAGATATCTTGGAGCCGCACCCCCTGCATCGTCCCATTAAGGCGATATAACTTAAGACAGGTATATTATCGTAAAAGCGTATGGACAGACCGCACGACGGACAGTGTGAAGACGGGAATACAATGGATTCCCCTCTCGGTATCCTGTAGATACATACATTGAGAAAGCTTCCTATAACGGTTCCAAACAAGAATAGAAAGAGATGTATCAGATATACATCCAAAACAAAAACCCCATTTATATGTTTATACAGGCTGCTATCATGATCTATATGCAGAATTTATCTTTACATAATCAAGTGAAAGGTCTGTTGTCAAGACGCTTGCAGTCGTATTCCCCAGATTAAGGTCAATGGTAAGCTTTATCTCCGGCTTTTTCAATATATCCTTTAAAATATTATCATCTTTGAAATTTACGCCAATCCCGTTCCTTACTACAGCAACGTTATCAAAGTATATATCTATAATATCTTCCTTTAAATCTTTAAGAGAAGCCCCGAGTGAAGACATAATCCTTCCCCAGTTTCCATCTTCTCCAAAAAAGGCCGTTTTTACAAGGGGAGAATTGGCTATACCAAACGCCCCCTTTTTTGCATCCTCAAGGCTTAATGCCCCCTGAACCTCTACCTTAATGAATTTTGTCGCGCCTTCGCCGTCTTTAATGATCTTCTCGGCAAGCTCGCCGCATCCCCTTTTTAAAAGGGATATGAAATCCGAAAATTCCCTGCTCCCTGCCTTTATTGCAGGGTTTCCGGCCATACCGTTAGCAAGTATAAGCACGGTATCGTTAGTACTCATCTCTCCATCTACGGTAATCATATTGAAGGTCTCATCCACACAATCCTTAAGGGCGCTCTTTAGAATTATCCGGTCTATATTCACATCTGTAACAAAAAAGGCAAGCATGGTGGCCATTGACGGCATTACCATGCCTGAGCCCTTTGCCATGCCAAAAAGTGTGACATCTCTTCCGGCTATATCTATTTTATCATAAAAAACCTTGGCGCAGGTGTCGGTGGTCAGTATGGCATGGGAGGCATCTGTCCATCCTTCAGATGAAAGGTTCTCTATTAGAGACGGCACGGCGTCACGCACCTTTTCTATGGGAAAGGGCTCGCCTATCACACCGGTTGAAGCGACAAGGACGAGGTCTTCCTTTATTTTAATCGAATCAGCCACGCCTCCTGCCATAGCCATGGCGTCATCCATGCCTTTTTCACCATTACAGGCGTTTGCATTGCCGCTGTTTATTATAACCGCCTGACAATACCCCCCTTTAATACGCTCTATATCAAGCCTTACAGGCGCTGCCTTGACGGAGTTTTGCGTAAATACACCCGCAACGGCAGAAGGACGTTCAGAGTATATAAGAGCAAGGTCTTTCCTGCCGTTCTTTTTTATACCCGAATGGATTCCCCCCGCCTTAAAACCGGCGACACTATATTTAACAGTCAAATCCAAATCACCTTCCGCAACATTTTTTGTATTTCTTACCGCTGCCGCACGGACACGGTTCATTCCTGCCGACCTTTTTGGTCGCACGCTTTACGGTCTTACCCCCTTTAGGCACATCTTCACCCCGTCCAAGTATCATCTTCTGCTCCTTCTGAGGGACAAGGTTTTCAACATCGGTCTCCCTTACAAGCTGTATCTTGAAAAGCCTTTCAACCGACTCCTGTTTTAGCCGAAAAAGCATATCAAGATAGAGTTCAAAACCCTCCTTTTTATATTCATTGAGCGGATCCTTTTGTCCGTAGCCCCTTAGGCCTATACCTTCTTTAAGGTGGTCCATATTAAGGAGGTGATCCTTCCACAGGGTATCTATCATCTGGAGAAGGACGACCATTTCAAGCTGGGAGAGTGTTTCCCCGCCCAGTTCTTCTTCCTTAGCCTTATAAACGCTCTTTGCCTTTTCTATAATCACATCTATAAGAGAGTCCCTTGTCAACTCATGGATATTTTCCTTAAGCCCTGTGGTAATATTAAACTGTTTAAATATTGCATTCTCAATGGCCTTTACATCCCAGTCTTCGGGATGACTCTTATCTTCAATATATGTATAGGCGATCTCCTCAGCCACCTCTTCGATAAACTCCTCCACCATCTCTCTTAAACCCTGCCCGGCAAGTATCTGTCTCCTCATCTTATATATAGACTGCCTCTGCTGATTCATAACATCGTCATACTCAAGGAGATGTTTTCTTATATCAAAGTTGTGGCCTTCAACCTTGCTTTGCGCATTCTCAATGGCCTTTGACACAAGCCTGTGCTCTATCGGCTGGTCTTCTTCCATGCCAAGTTTATCCATTATAGACGAAAGCCTCTCGGAACCGAATATCCTTAAAAGATCATCTTCAAGTGAAAGATAAAATCGTGATGCCCCGGGGTCGCCCTGTCTTCCCGCCCTGCCCCGCAACTGGTTGTCTATCCTCCGGCTTTCATGCCTTTCGGTGCCTATAATATGGAGACCTCCAAGCTCTATTACCTTCTTTTTTTCTTCCTCACACAGAGCCTTGGCCGCCTCAAACGCCTGCTTGTATTCCAATGTATCCGTATCCCTGCCTGCGCGGGCCGTCGCCAGAAACTCAGGGTTGCCGCCAAGGACTATATCCGTTCCGCGTCCCGCCATATTGGTGGACAGAGTAACGGCTCCAAGCCTGCCTGCCTGCGCAACAATCTCCGCCTCTTTTTCATGATGTTTTGCATTGAGCACATGGTGCTTCACGCCATGTCTGTTCAAAAGTTTGCTTAGAATCTCCGATTTTTCGATAGATATAGTTCCCACAAGCACAGGAACTCCTTTTTTATTAAGCTCCTTTATCTCCCTTATAACGGCATTGAATTTTTCCTTCTCACTCTTGTATATTGAATCGGGATTATCCTTTCTCCTCAAAGGTTTATTTGTAGGGATAACAACAACATCCAGCCCGTATATTTCATGGAATTCCAATGCCTCAGTATCCGCAGTGCCTGTCATTCCGGCAAGTTTGTCATACATCCTGAAGTAGTTCTGAAAGGTAATGGAGGCAAGGGTCTGGTTTTCGGTTGCAACCTTAACCCCTTCCTTTGCCTCTATGGCCTGATGGAGTCCGTCACTCCATCTCCTGCCGGGCATAAGCCTGCCTGTAAACTCATCGACTATCAAAACCTCCCCATCCCTTACAAGATAATCAACATCCCTGTGAAAAAGGACATGCGCCTTAAGGGCCTGGTTTACATGGTGAAGGGTTTCAATATTGTGGGGGTCATACAGGTTTTCAAGTCCCAACAACTCCTCAACCTTTACAACCCCTTCCTCCGTAAGGGTAACGGACTTTGCCTTTTCATCGACTGTATAGTCTTTTTCTCTCTTAAGCCTTGGAACAAGCTTATTTATAGCAAAATATTTATCGGTCGACTCGTCGGTAGGCCCGGATATGATAAGAGGCGTTCTTGCCTCGTCTATAAGGATGCTGTCCACCTCATCAACTATGGCATAGTGAAGCTCTCTTTGGACATAATCGTCAAGACTGAATTTCATATTATCTCTCAAGTAGTCAAAACCATACTCATTATTTGTGCCGTATGTGATATCCGCCCTATAGGCCTCACGTCTGCTGCATTCATTTAAGTTATAGATGCTCTGATCGGAAGGACGATACTCAGGATCAAAAATATAGGACGCATCATGCTGAATGACACCTACAGATAAACCCAGAAAATGGTACACAGGCCCCATCCATTGCGCATCCCTCTTTGCAAGATAATCATTTACCGTAACAAGATGAGCGCCCTTGCCCGTCAGCGCATTGAGATAGAGCGCAAGAGTCGCCACAAGCGTCTTACCTTCACCTGTCTTCATCTCCGTGATCTTGCCCTGGTGAAGCACCTTTCCGCCTATCAACTGAACATCAAAATGCCTCATGCCAATGGTTCTTTTTGCCGCTTCCCTTACAACGGCAAAGGCCTCAGGGAGTATGTCGTCAAGGGTTTCCCTGCCGCCAAGCCTCTCTCTGAACCTATCGGTTTGAGCTTTTAATTCATTGTCTTTAAGACCTTGCATGCGGTCTTCAAACGCATTAATCTCATCAACTATAGGCGCAAGTTTTTTAAGTTCCCGCTCGTTTTTGCTGCCTATGATCTTTCTTACGAGTGATCCAATCATCTTACCTCTTCAAAAAAATACCCTTACCACTGAAGACACTGAATTTTTTCACTTTTCCTTGCAACATACAGGACAATATGGAAGGTGTCCAATCTTAAAAATATTGCTATATTAAACATTTACATAATAGATTGCTGTAATAAACAGATACAAAATAGCATACTTTTATCCATTAATCCAGAGCAAATAAAAACCCCTTTAAAAGGGGTTTTTTACAAAAATATCGGATTTATAAAATCTCTGTTCTGTTCCGGGTAAAGACGGATATATAAATAGGCTTGTTACATTAAACACTACAACTCTCGATGAATGAAACAACACCTGCATGAAACTGCAACATATTACAAACACCCAAAAACCTATCTCTGTTTTTGGGAAACAGTACTAACAGGGAAAAGCAGCTAATTCAATATGTATCTTTTAGGGTTTACATACCTGCCGTTTACAACAACCATATAATGCAGGTGCGGACCTGTACTTCTGCCCGTGTTGCCCATCTCGGCTATCTTATCCCCCCTTTTAACCCTCTGCCCTCTTTTAACAAGTATCTTGGCTAAGTGGCCATACTTAGTCTTTATACCGTAACCATGATTTATCTCAATATACCTGCCAAGCCCCCTGTCCTTTCCTATCCTTGTCACCACACCTTTTGCAGGCGCAATAATAGGGGTTCCGAGCCTGTTTGCAATATCAAGCCCTTTATGAAACTCTTTAAGACCCGTAAACGGAGAGACCCTCTTGCCGAAACCGGAACTTAACCATCCCTTTGCAGGCCAAATGGAAGGCGTAGATGCAAGAATGGCCTTCTGACCGAGCAGATGGGTCTCTAATTGCCCGAAACTTTTTTCCTGTTTTAAGGCCTCTTTTTTTATAAAATCAAGCTGAGTATCCAATTCCCTTATAAACCTCTCCTTCTCAACCCTTGACGAAAGTGGAGAGGCCTCAGTTTCCGGAGAAAGTCCGCCCACACCAAGAAATTCTTCGGAATTATTATCAAGATTGGCAATAACTCTGAGTTTTTTATCAAAGTTCTTGAGCTTTGCCATATAGTCCTCTACATCAGATAATTTATCGGAAAGGGACTTTATGGCCTTCTTTTGATAAGTATTCTCTGCCTTGAGCGCATTAAACTCACTAAGCTCGCCTTTGAGTTTTGTATAATCATAGACGACCCATGAAAGTGAAAATACGAATATAAGTAATACAAGGAATAATGCACGAAGAGCCACAGCAGGAAAACTTAATGATTTTACCCTGTCTGAATCCTGAGGAAGAACAAGTACGGTATATTTTTTCTGCAATTTTCCCCCTCCTTTCCTCTCAAAACAACACACAAATTATAGAAACAATCAAACACAAAACATTATCAGTAACTCAAAAATAATCTTCCGACTTTTCTTGCATAAAAATACTTCATGTAGGCATTCATGCTTTTTATAAGGGTTCGGACGAAGAGATAGCATAGAACCCCTTTGTTGTCAAGAATTTATCTAAAAACCCTATCTCAAGTTTTTGGGCAACTAATCTCAAACTAAATTATGCAAATACCATACCAAGTTAATAACAAAAACTAAAAGACATAACATGTTGATTTATATAGTGTTTGTACTTGTTCATACTTTTATATTGTGCAATATCATTCAAAAGGGAACTTTTTTCACACACTTTAGGCCTTATTTCCCACTAATATCAAGTTCTTTTATTAGAAGTGAAGGAGCCCCAATACCGCCGAAAAATCTCAGATCGTCGCCAATCCTGACCACCTTGCTAAAAACATCAAGCAGATTCCCTGAAACAGCTATGCCCTTTACAGGAAACGCCAAGTTGCCGTTTTCAACCTTGAAGCCCATAGCTCCGACAGAAAAATCTCCCGTAACATGGTTTGCGGTATGGATACCAAGAAGGTCTGTAATAAAGTAACCTTCGCCCATTTCCTTTAAAAGAGATTTAAAAGACTCAGAACCGTTTGAGATATAAAGGTTTGAATAAGAAAGGCAGGGCGGGGTCTTAAAGCTTCGCCTTGCGCTGTTTCCTGTAGCAGACTTCCCGCACCTTTTAGCCCAATAATGATCATACAAATAACCAAGCAGAACACCGTCCTCCACAAGTACAGTTCTCTGCATTTTAGCTCCTTCGCCATCAAAGGGAGAGGTGCCCCACCCTCCCTTAAAAAGCCCGTCATCAACTATATTTATTAAAGTAGAGAAGACCCTTTTACCCATCTTTCCTTTGAGCGTGGATTTTCCTTTATAAAGATTGTCGGCAAAAAAAGAAGAAGAAAGAACCTCTAATATCTCTGCGCTTACTGAGTTGTCTAAAACAACAGGACACCTTGCACTCCTGCCCTGACTTGCACCCAAAAGCCTGACCGCCTTCTTGGATGCCTCTTTCCCTATGTCAGAAGGGTTTATATCGGCAAAAAACCTTTTATACTCTGAGTCCCAGCCGATCTGAGAGTCTTTTTCGCCCTCTGCAACAGCCAAAACTCCGCATGAAATCTTTGTTGATTTAAAGGAGTTGGAACCTTTAGGACCAATCACCTCAACCTCTTTTATATTCTCCTGATAGTATGCCTTTCTTACCTTTTTAACCCTGTCATCATACTCAAGGGCGGAACGCTCCACCGCAACAGCTTTTTCTATCTTGGACTCTTCAGGGATATTTACAAGACTCGCATCATATATGCTGAGATCCTCTTCAGAAGAAACATCTTTTTCAGGAAAACCAAGCAGTTCATCATCTTTTGTATGAGCAGAACCGCCAAGGGCGTTTTGCACCATTTCTTTGAGCGCCTCCCTGCTAAACACAGACGAAAAAGAAAAACCAAGTTTCCTGTCCTTTATCACCCTGAGCCCTATCCCCTCGGCCTTTGAGTTCTCAAAAGAATCCACTTCGCCGTTTTTTACCTCAACGGTCAATTTTGTGCCTTTGAAAAGAAAGATCTCATAATCTTCAACAATGTCATTAAGTGTCTTTCTTATATAGCCGATCATATTTTCATATCCTTTGAATATAAATAGCTTACATTACCTTCTTATATCAAGTCTCTCTCAAGACCCAAATCCCGCAATAGCGGGATTTGAAATTGGCAATACATCTTTAACTGCTGTGTTCTCGGCGATTTTCTTTCTCACCGTACCGGTTATGTACGCCTCAAAAGAAAAATCGCCTGCGGCCTTGCATTTAAAGCGTCTTG
>JALXFI010000097.1 GCA_027069035.1 bacterium | reverse complement strand
AACTTTTTTATGGCGTCACTCCTTTGCAACGATGCCGTTTTAACAAAAGACGAAGACGGATACGGGATAAAGGGCAATCCGACCGAGGGGGCGCTACTTGTACTTGCGGCAAAGGCAGGGGTAAGTTCAGAGGATATAAGAAATAAAAACCCGCGAAAAGATGAGATACCTTTCAGCTCCGAAAGAAAGAGGATGACAACCATACACCGGACGGAAGAAGGCAAAATATATGCCTTTATGAAGGGCGCGCCCGAGGCCGTAATAGAGCTTTGCAACCGTGAGGTTAAAGAGATTAAAGGAGAGAACACAAAGGAGCTTGCCCCAGACAGGAAAGTTTCCATCCTTAAAACCGCAGAAGAGATGGCGGAAGAAGGGTTAAGGGTCATCGCGCTTGCGTCCAAAGAGATAAAAAGCGATAACAAAACCTATGACAAGACCATAGAAAGGGATATGGTCTTTTTAGGGCTTGCAGGGCTAATAGACCCGTCAAGGCGGGAGGCCGTTGAAGCGGTCGGAGTCTGTAAAAAGATAGGGATAAAACCCGTTATGATAACGGGGGATCACAAAAAAACGGCTGTCGCCGTTGCAAGAGAAGCCGGCATATACACCGAAGGCGATATGGTGCTTACAGGAAGGGAGCTTGAAAAAATCACGGAAGAAGCGTTTGAGGCCATAGTCGAAAAGGTAAGCGTCTATGCAAGGGTATCGCCCATGGACAAATTAAAGATCGTAAGGGCATGGAAGAGCAAAGGCCATGTTGTAGCCATGACCGGAGACGGCGTTAATGATGCGCCGGCGCTTAAAAATTCAGACATAGGCATAGCAATGGGCATCACAGGCACAGAGGTCACAAAAGAGGCGGCGGACATGGTGCTTGCAGACGATAATTTTGCAACAATACTTAAGGCCATAGAGAAGGGACGCTGGATATATGACAATATAAAAAAGTACCTCACCTATCTCTTAAGGGCAAATATCATAGAGGTGGTTGTATTGGGCGGTGTGGTCGTGCTTAAAGGGCCGGACTACCTGCCTCTTCTCCCTGCGGCCATACTTTATATAAACCTGATAACCGACGGATTGCCGGCACTTGCGCTCGGCATAGCGCCGCCGGACCCTGATATTATGGAAAGGCCGCCGAGAAAACCCGATGAAAGTGTATTCTCTGCCGAGGTAAAGGTCTTTATACTCCTTGCCCTTGTTATAGAAGGCCCGCTCTTTTTCTGGGTGTTTTTTAGAGACCCTTCGATAAGTGTGGCACGCACGGAGCTTTTTTATCTGTTTATAATCGTAGAGCTTATCATTGCGCTAAACTTCCGCTCGCTCCGTTACAGCATCTTCAAGGCGCCGCCGCATCTCTGGCTCATACTCTCTGTGGTACTAAGCATAGCCTTTACTTTTTTTGCGCTAAGTTTTCCACAGGTAAGGGATTCTTTCGGTGTGGGACAGCCGGGCACGGAGGATATAGAGATTGTCTTTGCAATAGCCGCAGGGGTTACGGCATCCATTGAACTTACAAAATCGATTCTGAAAAGGAGACTAAAAAGGGCCGTATAATAGAAAATTTACTTATTATGGATGTGCCAGAAATTCCCTGTTCATTAAAGGACTATTTTACATCTTGACATAGGGAGGCCATATATGGATTATACATTTTTTTGGGAATATTTCTCTTCCTTATTTAAGAAAACTTCGTACCAATCTTTTGCTCCTTGTGGAGGAGGACATATCTTTCTCCATTTCAGATATTTTTCTTCGCTTTCACATTCCAAAAACAGCACAAATTCTTTTTTGTCCTTCTTGAAATAGATATTATTGAAAGTGATACCATCAATCTGTGACGTAGTTTCTTTCAAATGAGATAATAAACTTTCCAGTTGAGTAGCATCTGCAATTTCGTATTCTACATGTTTCAGAATTAGCATTGTAGCCTCAATAAATAATTCGTATGGTGTTTATTAATGTCACAAATCACCGACGCCAAAAAGCAGAGCAAAGAACGAGCAGCACTTTTTTGGCAGTTCGAGTGCATTTGCCTTGTTAAGCCAACGCTTTTTCAATATCTCTTGTTTCCAATAAGTTGACACCAATATTTAGCATCTCCTCCTCGCCTTTTGGATACAACTGAGACATTGCATTCTTTACGAGTACAATACGAAAATCTCGTTCGCTTGCTTCGTAAATACTTGTTCTTGGACAATTAGGATAATTGCACCCTGAAAATACCACTGTATCTACTTCGCGTTCTTTCAAAAACTCCTCCAGAATTGTTCCGTAAAAAGCTCCCCATCTTGGCTTATACATCACAAATTCATTGCTGCTTATTTGTTGTGCTTTTCCCGATAAAAGCTCACCAGATTTAAGTTTTATTGAGGAATCTGGCTTTAATTCATTAACCAATTCTGCACCATTAGATTCCGGTGCAACTATTTCTTTTCCTTCTTCTATAATTTTTTTTCGACTCAAATCGACGTTCGATCCATCTCGCAGATACAACCTAATTACATGTACTATGGGCAATCCATTTTTTCTATAAAACTTTAGAAGTCTTACCATATTTGAAACAACATCTGCTGTCCCTGTAATCTGTGCAGGTGCATCTTCCAAAGTAAAATCATTTTGCGTATCA
>JALXFI010000096.1 GCA_027069035.1 bacterium | reverse complement strand
CCGAATGACCACTTGGCATACCGCCGTGAAGCGGCATTCCTTTGCCAAAATGTGCCTTTGCCATAACCACTCCGATAAGGACAACGAGCAATGATATTATGGAGAGATAACCTGAAAGATCCCTTAAGTTTCCCATGGCAACTGCAATAGGATGAGAGAGATGTTTGGCAAATATAACATAACCGGTGATAAACACTCCAAAAGATGATATAAGCACAGCCCCTGCAGAAAGGTCCTTAACCGCCTTTGCCAGGGGGTGATAATTTTTAACATAGATATCCACGCCTACTTCCAGCGCCGTATTTACAATCTCGGCAAAAAGCAGCAACACAAAAGACAAGATAAAGATTATAAATATTGTTGTCGGCACATTTAAGACAACCCCCAATATGAGGGCAAAGACGGCAAGGGCAAAATGGTACTTCATATGCCTCTGAGTCTTAACCGAATAGATAATACCCTCTATGGCACAGTTAAGTGTTTCAAACCAGTTCCTTGGCTTATAACCTTCCATTAAGCAATAAGTTTCTTATCATTCATAATGGAGAGCAATCTCTCTTCTTCCCTCTTCATCAAAAGCTCATCCTCATCTTTATCATGCTCAAACCCCACAAGGTGGAGAATACCATGGGTTAAAAGAAGAGCCAGTTCACTTTCAAGAGAGACAACCTTTTTTTTTGCCTCTTTATATGCCTTCTCTACGGATATTACAACATCACCGAGAATACAGGGTATCTCATCGCCAAAATCCTCGCTTTGCATTGGAAAAGAAAGCACGTCCGTTGTGCCGTCTCTGCCCATAAACTCCCTATTCAAAGATGTCATCTCGCAATCGTCTACAAGAAGTATGCTCAACTCACCTCTTTGCAACCCCAAGCCTTTTAATGCTTCTCTTGCCACCCTTTTTAGTCTCTTTATATCTATCTTTGCCGCCTTCTGTCTGTTCTGAACTCTGATATCCATTACCCCTCTTATCTTTATCGATTGACTGACCCGTCTGTGGCCTTGTTATATAAGCAGGTTCAGGATAGTCTATACGAGTGTGATAGATACCGTTTATAATACGGTTAAAAACAATGGCTATCTCATTAAGGTCCCTTAAAGTAAGTTCACACTCGTCCAACTGGCCATCGGTAAATATTTTGTTGATTATCTTATGCACCGCGCCCTGAACCTTCGAAGGATTTGGATCGGGGATCGTCTTACAAGCGGCCTCCACCGCATCGGCAAGCATCACCAACCCTGCCTCCTTTGTCTGCGGCTTGGGACCGGGATACCGGAAGTCCTTTTCATTTATCTCATGCACATCAGGATCCTCAGACTCCTTTGCCTTCTGGTAAAAATACGAAATAATCGATGTTCCATGATGTTCTTTGATTATATCTATTATCTCTTTGCCAAGTCTGTGAGTCCTTGCCAATTCCACGCCTTCTTTCACATGAGAGATCAATATAAGGGCGCTCATACTCGGAGCAAGTCTCTCATGTTTATTCTCCCCCCTCTGATTTTCAACAAAATACATAGGTTTTTTCATCTTTCCTATATCGTGGTAGAAGGCGCTGACTTTTGCAAGGAGAGGATTTGCGGAGACCACCTCGGCGGCGGCTTCAACAAGACTGCCTATGATAATACAGTGATGATAGGTGCCTGGCGCCTGCAGGGCAAGTGATTTCAGGAGCGGATGATCCATCCTGGCAAGTTCCAGAAGTTTTATGTTCGTTGTGTAACCAAGTCCATGCTCTATAAGGGGTGTAATGCCTGTCACCACTATAGCGGCTATAATACCGCCCATAAAACCGAAAGGCATGTAAATCAGATACTCCTTAAAACCGTAAGCGCTGTTGACAATGCCTATGGCAAATATAACCGATACATTCACAAGCCCGACTATAAGACCCGCCTTTATGATCGTAACCCTCTGGGTACAGTACTTAAGCGCCCCTGCGCCTGCAATGGATCCAAGAAAGAAATAAAGCGCATAAAAAAGATTTCTGTCAAGAACAAAAGCGCTCAAAAAACTCAAGACTACGGAGAATATAAGAGAAGTCTCCGAATTTAGAAAGAGTCTTATAATCATAGCTCCTGCAACCACCGGTATCGCATAGGTATACGCCATAGATGGGATCATGGTGAATTTTTCATTAAAGGCATCGGCAACAAAGAGACTGAATTCAATAAGCATAATTGTGCCTACAAGCACAAGACTCATAAGGAGTATATCCTTAGTCTCTCCACTGAATTTTTTTATGTTTTCACTTGAAAATCTGTAAGAAAAAGTAAATATAAGCAGGGTTAAAAGAAGCATTCCTACACCATAAAGAGGCACTGTTTGTTTATTCATCTCTTCAAAAAGACCCTGGAGTTTTATAAAATCATCCTTGGTTACCCTTTCCCCTTCCCTTACGATTATCTCACCCTTTTTGATCTGAAAATACACAGGCTTTACGGCAGCAAGAATCTCTTTAGCCCTTTCTTCCGTAGCGCTTTTGTTAAAGGTAAGGTTCGGCCTTAGATTTTTTTGGATGACCGTCAGGGCGATCTCCTTAAGAGACTTGTCCATCTTCTTATCTGAGCCAGCGCTCTTATCAATCTCCTCCTTTGCCTCTTTAAGGTCATACAAGGTATTTATAT
>JALXFI010000095.1:492-2632 GCA_027069035.1 bacterium | reverse complement strand
GTGTATGGAGCATAGTCTTAATTGTTTACATAATATTACTTAAAATAAAACATCATGATTCGATAATCAGCTTCAGTTTTTCATATCTCTCTAAGTTTGTCCTATTACCTTTTTTCTTTGTCCTTTTCTTTGCTTTTTTATAATCTATTTTTTCTAAAAATTGTCGCGCAAGTATCTTTTTAATATTCAAATGGGTGATGTCACTCGCAAACAGTTTATCTGCAAAACCTATATTAAAACCCTTGATCTGAAACAAATCCTGTCGGCCCAGCCAATCTGCGTCTGTTTCTTTTAATGCTTCCAAGAACTTAACAAAACTTTCAGGACTGGGAGACAAACGGAATTTTTCAAAATCCTTTATTATCTTTGTAACCTCCTCTTCTTTTTTGTCCTCTGCATCAACATTTTTCGACTTGTTTACTACCACCTTTTCATCTCTTTTTGCCGTTTTATATTGTTGTGCAGGCCAGATAAAATTATTCTCTACAAGTTCTAACACAGCCCAACCAAAAGGAGTTAAACCGTTATTTGAAGTGGGTTTGCTTGTTTCGGATGCAAGCCATATGGTAGTTGCGCCTTCTCTTGAAAACTTTGGTGGGCTTCCTTTCGCCTGCATGATCTTTATATGCCTATTCCCCTCAATGGTAACCGCATCTGCGCCTGAATGCCTGCCTACTCGCACTGGAAATACCGTTTTACCAAGCTGACCTTCAAAATTCTTGTTTATATATTTTACAACAGAAGGGCTTGCATTAATCCCTTTTATAATTCCGTTTTCTTTGTTAATTGCCGACACGAAAAAGTTGCTAACTGATCTTAAAAATTCCTTTGTTACCATTGGAGTTCTGATACCTGCGCCCTTCTCAGATTGTCGAATATTTATGAATCCTTCAAATATTGTCCCTTCTCTTATCGTCTCAAGAATCTGAAAAGGACCTCTTGCGGGAAACTTGGAAGGCTTCTTTTTCTTATTGACTGCATAAACTATTTTGGTTTTTACATTTCCGACAGGCATAAAATCTGAAACTTTGACCATTCTGAATGGGTCAGTATCAAATTTGCCGCCAAGCAGTTTAAATTCCAAATCCTTTACTTTGCCTTTGAAGTTCACTATTCCTTTATCCAGCGCCAATTTGTTTAGATAAGCGGTTCTCAATGCTCCTTTCAATGACGACCCAGGAACATAGGGCAGGTCAGTATTAACACTATAGGCGGTTCTTTGTATGGAAAATTTATTGAGTTCTTGCTTTATCATTCTCTCGTTACGAGTGGTCAAGGCTTTAACCTTATTAAAGTGTTTAATAAAATCGTTTGGAATATCCACCTCTTTCCCGACAACATCTCTGTTTGAAAGAAATTTATAAATATCAATGATTGAACCAATAGTTCCCTGCATACAAATTGAAACAAATCTTTCTCTTTCTTGAGTAGACAATGACTTTATGAAGTCCAGCGGATCAAATGTTACAAGTTTTTTCTTTCCCTCATCAACTACGAAGGATGTAGGTTCATACACATCATCACATCCGATATTGACCGGCGAGATTATGTGAAGTCTTATTTTTAAAGGTTTTTCCATGTCACACCTCCACCCTTACAGGAATATAAAGTGAGTATCCCTGCGTTACGGTATTCGGTTCGGCTTTCGACAGGTTTGTTACTGCTATTCCAATATATGGTTTATCAAACACTGTTTCAGTTTTTGGTTTGAGTATAGCCCCCTCATCCGCCATTACTACTGGGTTTTTAAATGGATTGGCTGATTTAGCCAAAACATCCCCATGCCGCCCATATCTTGTAAAAAGGGTAAAGAACATATTTTCAAAGGTATCCTTTTCAGGCACAGATGGGGATAAGGTGTAACAGGCATTCGGTGAATTGCTACCCATACTTGACAGGTCTATTTCATCATCCTCAGCCAGTTCAAACCTTCCGAGCCCTGTTGAAGCATCCTTTCCAAAGCCAAACTCACCTATTCTTTCAAGCCCTTTTTTTGCCTGTTCAATATTTATAACAGCCTCATCAATTCCTACAAAAAGAGCCAATTCAGTTTCAGGAAAAAACAGGTGTTGTTCAACATCAAATGGAGCAAACTGCCCCTCACCCGTTGTACCTGTGAACCTGTTAATAGTATTGTGAT
>JALXFI010000095.1:0-482 GCA_027069035.1 bacterium | reverse complement strand
TAAAGTTTTGTGTACCTCTCTTTCTTACTTGCCTTCTTGTTTCAGGACTTACACATTTTTTTATCTTTTCAACTAGATCCTTATCATCCAAAAACTCAAGTTCCTTGAAAGACGAAAAACCTTCATTTCCATTAAGAACCATCCACTGTTTTGCCTTGTAATCTTTCCGCATTTCAATCATCTGTCTTTTACCACCTTCCAGGTTAAACATCTTCTCCAAAGGGAGAGATGGTGTCTTCATAGCATAGTAAGACTTAGTTCCAAAATAGAATTTGGGATAGGCGGAAGAAAAGATTGCAAAGGGCTTTGAATGGTAATTTGTGAGGAGTTCATCAAGGGTTTTACCCAAAAGAGTGCTATCATACGCTACCTGCCAGCAGAAATGCCCGAAGATTGTATCCCCTTTTAAAGGGGTTCCAAAACCACTTAAAGGTTTTATAATAATCTCATATACTTTCAAGATGTAAAATCCTGCCTTACTC
>JALXFI010000094.1 GCA_027069035.1 bacterium | reverse complement strand
ACCCTGAATATATCCGCCCATCTTACGGAATATTAAAGCATAACCCGCCGGAAAAGTTCGAGATAGGCTTAAGCGATGAGGAAAGATATAAGGATATTGAAATCTACATCTCAGAGTTTGGATGGTTAAAACCTGTTATTTCCCCTGAGACTAAAAGACTCTCTATCTTAAACATCCCTAAACTTAGAAGAAAGATAAACAGGATCGGCGTAAAGGGTGTAAATAAACTGACAGGGCGCAGTGCCACGTATTTTTATATGGTTATCTTGCCTTAAAAACTAAATCTCTTTTGCCCAAAAACAGAGATAGGTTTTTGGGTAAATTGGCAAGACGTTTTAAATGCAAGGCCGCAGGCTATTTTTCTTTTGAAACGTACATAACCGGTACGGTGAGAGAGAAAATCGCCTAAAACACAGCAGTTAAAGATGTATTGCCAATTTTCAAATTCCGCTATCGCGGGATTTGGGTTTAATTTGACTTTTTCTTTACTTTGCCTATATTACTTATATTAGAAATATACGAATGTCAAACTCTTGAAATACAAACCCCGATATAACCGGATTTAAAACCTAAAGAGTTTTATTCCAAGAGTACAATTTTAACTTTTTAAATTCAAGTTCTTCAGAACAAATACAATTCACTAAAATAAGGAAGGATAAAGAAACAATGACAGTAAAAAAGATGAAATTCAAGACAGAAGTTAAACAGATCCTCGATCTTATGGTACATTCACTCTATTCACATAAAGAAATATTCTTAAGGGAGCTTATCTCCAACGCCTCTGATGCAATCGACAAGGCAAGGTTTGAATCGCTGACAAACAAAGACATACTTGAAGGTGACAAAGAATGGAAGATAAAGATAATTGCAGATAAAGAGGCCAGAACTTTAACGGTAAGCGACAACGGTATCGGCATGACAAAGGATGATGCAGTAAGGGAACTCGGCACAATAGCCCACTCAGGAACAAAAGAGTTCCTTGCGGCCATACAAGACAAAAAAATACAGGAAAACGCCGAACTTATCGGACAATTCGGCGTAGGGTTTTATTCTTCCTTCATGGTGGCAGATAAAGTAAGCGTCGTTTCAAGAAGGGCAGGCACAGCCAGGGATAAAGGGGTTAAATGGGAATCAACCGCGGACGGGTCTTTTACCGTAGAAGATATAGATAAAGAAAACAAAGGGACGGATATTATTCTCCATCTCAAGGAAGATGAAAAGGATTACCTTAAAGAATGGGAAATACGAAGTATTATAAAAAAATACTCGGATTTTATCGAACATCCCATAGTAATGGACATAGAGAAAGAAGAGGAGGGTAGAATAGACAAGAGTAAAAAGGTAAAGTTTAAAGAAGAGGAGACACTTAACTCCAGAAAGGCCATATGGCTCAAAGACAAATCGGATATAACCGAGAGCGAATATAACGAATTCTACAAACATATTTCACATGATTTCTCTGATCCCGTTAAGGTGATACATTACAAGGCCGAAGGGACATCCGAGTTCAACTCGATCCTCTACATACCTTCTATAAGGCCTGTTGATATCTATTTCAAGGAATACAAGATAGGCCCCACCCTATATGTTAAAAGGGTAAAGATAATGGACCATTGTGAAGAGCTGCTTCCCCCATACTTAAGGTTTGTAAAGGGTGTGGTCGACTCCTCCGATCTGCCGCTCAATGTGTCAAGGGAGTTGCTTCAAAACAACCGTCAGATCGAGATCATTAAAAACAGCATAACAAAGAAGGTTCTTGATACCCTTAGTGAGATGAAAAAGAATGAGTACGATAAATACATTAAATTCCATAAAGAGTTCGGCAGAATATTAAAGGAGGGGATACATTTCGACTTAAAAAGGAGAGAGACCATCGGCGAACTCTTGTTATTCCCTTCCACCAAGACCAAAAAGGATGAGCACACAACTTTGCAAGACTATATTGCCAATATAAAGGAAGGGCAGGACAGTATCTACTACATAACGGCTTCCTCATTCGAGGAGGCGCTGCACTCACCCTATCTTGAAACATTCAAGGATAAAGGGTTTGAAGTCCTTATAATGCTCGACGATATCGATGATATAATAATGAGCCAGTTCGAGTACAAGGGTAAAAAATTCAAATCCGTAATCAAGGGTGATATAGAGCTTGATAAATCCGAGAATAAAGAAAAAAAGAAGGCAGGGAAGAAGTATAAGAAGCTTATTGAACTTATAAAAGATTATCTGCGCGATGATGTCAAAGATGTAAGGCTTTCAGGAAGGCTTAAGGATTCCGTCTGCTGTCTCGTGGCAGATGAAGGAGCCATGGATCCGCAAATGCAAAAACTTCTGGAATCAATGGGGCAGCCTGTGAACAAAGAGAAGATGATACTTGAGCTAAATCCATCTCATCCTATTTTTGAAGTTATGAGTTCTATCTTTGAAAAGGATAAAAAGGACAAGACCCTTAAGGATTACTCTTATTTACTCTATAATCAGGCGCTTGTCCTTGAGGGTTCAAAATTAAAAGACCCCACCGGATTTACAAAAGCTGTTACAAAACTCATGGTTGACAATATACAACAAAGGGCATAAAGGTTTTAACCGCTGAGAATCTTAACCACCGAAGGCGCTGAAATTCATGATATAAGAAAAAAAACGTTACGGGTTGTGGGTTGAAAACCTGATGCAAGACAAACTGCCGGAAATGTTTCGGACAATAAAAAACAGTCTGAAAAAATCTGACAACATTTAAATAATAAAAGAAACCCCTACCCTGTACTTTTGATCCACAGGCTTAATCCACCTTACTTCTCCAAGGACAGGTACATTTACATTAATCTCTTTTAAGGGCAACATAATTCTTATTATCTCATTTTCTCTTAAAAGATAAGAGGTCTCAAAACACATCCCTCTCTTGCTTATATTTAAAGATCTTGCCTTTTTTATTGCATCAACCTTACCGCCCCCTTTTCCACTTTTATCACATGAAACAGCAAATACAACAATACCTCTAAAATCACTACGTTTTTCATACTGGCTGATCGGCTCTTGAGAAGTGGCCGAACCATTATGAGAATTTTTTTTGTTGAAAGACTTTGTTTGTCTTGACTTATCTGACTTAAACATTTCTATCTCCAGTAATATTAAAACAAATAATAATTAAAACTATTGCCGAACCCATAAGCAGAAAGGTTGATGGTTCCGGCACCGGGTTTGTATCCGTATCTGAAGAAGGCAAAGGAACAGCGCCGGTATCGGTAGAAAACTCCGGCATAACAGATGGAAGGTCGCCACTACTAACAGGATTATCTAAAACACCTCCATCAGCGGTAAGTATAAAAGGCTCATCACTTGTAAAAGGATTATCTAAAGGCAGGTCTTTACCCACATATTCACCCATGCCTTTACCTGTGTCTTCATCCAACGGTGGTTCACCGCTATCATCTAATTCATCCGTCCCGTCCAATTCGCCGTTTACCATGTTTAGCATCTCTATATCGTCAGGATTATTGTCTTCAAACCCAACACCGCCCCCATAAAGAGATGCAAAATAACCAAACATATTGTCCCTACCTGAAAAACCTTCATAGTTGTTTTGGCTTTTCATGTTATTATTATCTCCCTTATTGTGTGTTAAAGACACATCATTGGATTTATTACCATTCAAAGACCGTGAAGCCGATTCACTACATGCTCCTTTTATCAGACATTCTTGCCGTTTCAAAGGTTCCTCTAAAATTTTATCATCTTTACCAAAATATTCTTCGACAACAGATCCCTTACTAAGCTTATTAATATTTATGATATCTTCCGTATCACTTGTTTCATCCATGCCTGTCGACTGCTTTATATAATCATAACCTTCAGCCGCCATGTTATCCAGCATGTCTTGACTGAGTTTGCTCAATTTCAAGTTGTCAGTTCTATAACCAACATTATTATTGGAAAACCACATTATCAGGCCAATGGTTAAGACAACAAAGAAACTTGTTAAAAATATAACCAGCCATTTTTTATAAATCTTTTTCAAAACAATCCTCTATCCAATCAGACGTAATAACAACAACTATTAAAAGGCACTGCTCTCTATAATACACAGCCAATGCCACTGCGATTACGGCAGTATCAAAGGCTTTCTTACAATGTAATAATATAATTTTACCCTTTTTCATTTGTTTTTTAAATCCCTGAAAACTGGGTTTTTTTATCTTTTTTTTCAATCTTCTTCCGGCTGTAATAAGAATAAATACCCTTGACAATATTTCTTTTTTAAACAATAATTGCCTTGTACTATTTTCTGAATACAAATTTATGAAGATTTGAAACAGAGCTTAACTTTCCACACAGCTTATAAACTGCCTATAAACAGGATATATATCCTGTTATGCAACTAAAATCATGAAAAGATTAGCCCGCTTCTTTTTCAACGGCCTTATTATCCTTATACCTATCGTTGCCTCGATCTACGTAATCTATGCAACCTTTACAAAGATCGATGGACTGCTTGGACTGCCCGTGCCGGGCGCAGGGTTTATTGTAACGATCGCTTTTATAACCATAATCGGCTTTCTCGGTTCAAACTTTTTGACAAAAAAACTCTTTTACTACATCGAAGAGTTGTTTACAAACCTGCCGCTTATAAAGTTGTTATACACATCTATAAAAGACTTGATCGGCGCCTTTGTAGGCAACAAGAAGAGTTTCAATAAACCTGTCCTTGTCACACTTGATCCTGAAAATAATATAAATGTTCTCGGATTTATTACAAGGGAGAGTCTTGAATTCCTTGAGATATCAGACCATGCGGCGGTATATCTGCCGCAGTCCTACAACTTTGCGGGCAACCTTGTCATAGTCCCTAAAGAACGCATCAAACCCGTAAATGTAGATAGCACAGAAGCGATGTCGTTTATTGTATCCGGCGGGATATCAGGGGGAAATGGTTTAAAAAAATAGATATTAAAAAGGCAGTTTTATCCCGTTAAAGACCCCCTTCTTTTTTGAGCCCTTCTTTAGAATGTCATTAAGGGCACCGCTTCCTGAATTTAGACGGCCGGAAAGTTCACCGCCAATGGCATCAAATCCGCCAAGATTGCCTTTAAGCTCACCCATAGGGCCGTTTACCTTGGCCATAACCTGAGCCTTAAGCCTCTTTTCAAAACCGGCGGCCTGTTCCTTAACCTGTTTGCCTATGGCATCTTTTAACACCTTGTCAAGGTTTGAGGATACCTTTATTTCATATTTTTCAATTGTGCCGGAGATATTCGCCCTTATCTTCAACTCTCTAACAGATGAAAGCGAGGATACAAGGATGTTTGCCAATTGGTTTGAACCTTTTTCAATTGCAGACGAAAGTTTTACGGACTTGAAACCAGCCAAGATCTTTGAATCTATACTATCACCTTTAAGACTCACCTTGATGTTCAAATTTGCAATCCCGTCTTTTAACACGAGAGGCAATGCCTTATTCTCTGAAAGGGTTATATTATTTAAACGATAGCCTCCAATCCTCACACTTACGGTATCCTTTGGTGAAGCTGCATCTATGTGGTTAAGCTCTCCTGTTATATCTACAGAATCAACCCCTTTCAGGCTCGCTCCTGAAAATTTAAAGGTAAGAGGCGCTCCAAGCACATCCTGATCCGGGGTTATATTGTTGAGCCTGCCGTTTATATCGCCAAACGCCAGGTTGGCTGAGGCATCGGCAGTCTTTATTAAAAAATCAGGCATAGGCGCATACTCTTTAAAACGGACATCAAAACCCTTTGCCCTAAGGGGTTTTATCACCTCTGTCTCCCCTTTCCCTTTTGTATTACCTTTTCCCCCTTCTTTTGCCTGTCTTGCGCGTTCAAGGACAGGTTTAATCCTGTCGTACCATGCACGTGCCTTTTCCACCCATGCGCATAGCCTTGTGCTTAAAAGCTTCTCACTCAAACCCTCAAGCCCTTTCGGGGATATGAAGTACTTCTCTTTCAATCTCTGTATATCCTTAAGCGGTTCTTTAGAAATCTTGTCAATCCGGCTTTTCAGGCTCTTTATCTCTTCCTTTAACCCCTTCCGGGCCGTCTTGATACTTTCCAGATCCCTCTTCAGATCCTCCTGAACCTTCTTGAGTTCATTTACTGAACCAAGGATCCCCGACAGCCCTCCCTTTGATGATGCGGTAAGTTTTTCAATCTTTTTTCTGTACTCTTCAAACTTTTCCTTATTGGGAAGGCTCTCAAGCTGTTTCTTCCATCTATCCTTTTCTTTATTGATCTCAGATTTAAGAGACTTAACGGCTTCAAGCGACTCAAGTTTCTCCTTGCTCAATATATCCTTTACATCAGGAACATCAAAAGATGGAAGCGAAAATTCAAAATCCCTGCATACCGTTCTTCTTACCGCTTCCTTTACAGCGGAATGCCTCCGCCCTATGGCTCCGGAACTTTTTCTTGGCGTGCCAAGCTCAATCCCGTCCACCGTCATGTCTTCGACTATGACCTTCCTTCGTAAGAGATTAAGGCTGTCCAGCTTAAGATTAATACTCTTGATTTCAAGCGCATTCTTCATGGGTTCATCAGGGTTTGCGACTTGCAGACGTGTAAGGGTAAGTCCGGCGGGAAAGAGCGAAATGTCCGCTCCGTCCAGTTCAACCTTGGCGCCGTTCATACGTGTGCCATTCTTTTCTATCATCCGCTCTACAAAGATATCGGCAAAAGCAAACCATATACCGGCAAAGATTCCGATTATAACAATAAAAGCAATGAGCCCCTTCCATCTTATCCACTTCATGCAGCGCTTCCCCATCCTGAAACACTCTGATACGTCCTGTAAAGTTTGGTTGCCTTAAAGAATTTCATAACACGTGTCTTTTCCACCCATTTTAGTAGATGTTCACGGTATCTTCGAATTACAAGGTTTAATATAAGCAAAAGAGGGATAAAAAGTATTATAGAGAAAGCAAGGCTTCCTGCAACGATAGTGTTATTGAATCCCTCAAGCCTCCATATGGTCGAGTTGTATAGCAATGTCCAGACCCCCTTAAACAATGAAGAGGTAAGGAGTGTAAGGCCTATTGTGTGGAAGACAGGGTCAAGGATATAGGCGATACCTGAAAACAGTGCAAGTCCAAGCAGAAATGCAGACAGGTTCACCCTTAGAGTCAGGACCAGCAGGAGAACAATCAGATTGTGTAGGCTTAAAAATGGTGTGAGTCCCGCCACCATGGCAAAACAGATTCCAAGACTTATCTGCCCCGGATCGGCATCAGAATTTAAAACCCTCAACAGTTTTGCTACAGCCCTCAACATCCTGCAACCTTTAGAGTTAGATGCCGGTTATCGTTAAAGTATCCGCTAAAAGTATAGCTCAATATTTTAAAATTGCAATAACTCAAGGACTTTTTGTTACTAAAAGGCAATGGATGCCCTTTCGAGTGTTGTCTACTCGCTAATCCATTCCTGCAACACCTTTACTATCTCTTTTGCCTGTTTCTTGCTTGAAATATTAAATTTTGACTGCTGACGGTATTCG
Source organism: bacterium (assembly GCA_027069035.1). Lineage (GTDB taxonomy): Bacteria > Desulfobacterota > GWC2-55-46 > S146-80 > JALXFI01 > JALXFI01. The sequence continues at coordinate 192 of JALXFI010000094.1, read as the reverse complement.
CCATTCATCTTACGGTACCTGCGAACGGTATATCTGTCATCGCTATAAGCCTCTTTTTTAGGTTCCCACTGCTGATATTTAAAGATAATAGTCGTCCATGCCCCCCTTGACAGCACCGCCTTATCCAGCTCTTTAACAAGCAAAACATCGTCTTCCATATACTCTATGGTTATATCATCAATATTAGTAAAC
>JALXFI010000093.1:2228-7704 GCA_027069035.1 bacterium | reverse complement strand
ACAATGAGCGCTGCCTCAACCCTTAACAAGGAATTGAAAGACTTTAAGGCAAAAGGTAAAATAGATATTGCAAAGCAGGTGGGACTGTTAATTGCGAAGAATGCCATGTCAAAGGGTATAGTAAAGGTGGTTTTTGACAGGGGCGGATTCTTGTATCATGGCAGGATAAAGGCAGTGGCCGATGGCGCAAGGGAAGGTGGATTAAAGTTTTAATCTTAGATATTCTTTTTAGCGATAGTCTATATTAGGTTCAGCTTATTTTATTAAAGGAGAGGGGTTTTTGGAAAATAATGATCAAAAAGCATTGGAATTAAAGGAAAGGGTGATCTTTATCAACAGGGTTGCCAAGGTTGTCAAAGGAGGCAAGAGGTTTGGTTTCAGCGCCCTTGTGGTTGTTGGTGATGAGAATGGTCATGTCGGAGCCGGTCTTGGGAAGGCAAAAGAAGTGCCTGAAGCTATAAGAAAAGGGATCGAGAGGGCTAAAAAGAATTTGATAAAGGTGCCTTTGATAAATTCAACCATACCACACGGTATTGTTGGTATATACGGGTCCGGGACTGTGATGCTTAAACCCGCCTCTCCCGGAACAGGTGTTATAGCGGGTGGAACGATACGGGCTGTCGTTGAATCTGCGGGAATAAAAAATATTTTGACAAAGTGTATGAGGACGCATAACCCTCATAATGTAGTCAAGGCTGCAATGGACGCCCTTAGCAGGCTCAAGAGTCCGGAGGAAGTGGCTGCATTGAGAGGTAAAGACGTAAAAGATATATTATCTTGAGGAGTTGTAGATGGCGGATCGTATAAAGGTTGTTCTAAAGAAAAGTCCTATCGGAAGCACGGTAAAACAGCGTGCAACTGTTAAAGGATTGGGTCTTAAAAGGCTTAATTCTTTTAAGTATCTTAAGGATAGCGCTGAGGTAAGGGGAATGGTCAATAAGGTTTGTCATCTCGTTGATGTGATTGAGGAGGAGGTGTCGTAAGGTGTTGCTTTCCAGCTTGGAATGTCCGAAGGGTTCAAGAAAGACAAAAAAGAGATTAGGCAGAGGAGAGAGTTCCGGTCTTGGAAAGACTTCGGGAAAAGGGCATAAGGGCCAAAAATCCCGTTCAGGGGGAAATATTCCGAGAGGATTTGAAGGCGGTCAGATGCCGCTTCAAAGGAGACTGCCTAAAAGAGGGTTCCATAATCGTTTTAAGGAGTATTTTTCTATAGTTAATCTCAAGGACCTGGGATGTTTTAATGAAAAAGATACCATAGAACCTGAAAGTTTAAAGAATAAAGGCATTATAAAAAGCCTTAAGGTCAGGGTTAAGATACTTGGCGATGGTGAGCTTTCAACATCATTAAGGGTTAAGGCGCATAAGTTTAGCGCTTCTGCAAAAAAGAAAATAGAGGCTGCGGGCGGGAGCATAGAGGTTATATAGATGGCGAGTAGATTTGATAATTTAACAAAGGTGCCTGAACTCAACAGGCGTATTTTTTTCACACTACTTTTTTTAGCGGTCTATCGTATAGGTGTGTTTGTTCCCACTCCCGGTATTAATGGGGAGGCTCTGGCAGCATTTTTTCAACAGGCTCAGGGTACACTGCTTGGTTTTATAAACATGTTTTCCGGCGGTGCGCTCAGGAACTTCTCCGTGTTTGCACTTGGTATAATGCCTTATATCAGTGCTTCCATTATTTTGCAACTTTTGACCGTAGTTGTTCCTCACCTTGAGAAACTTTCAAAAGAAGGGGAGATGGGGCGAAAAAAGATAGTTCAGTACACACGTTATGGAACGGTGCTACTTAGTATTATACAGAGTCTGGGCATAAGCGTAGGCCTGGAGAATATGAGAGGTCCGGGTGGGGCAATGATAGTCCTGAATTCAGGCTGGAGCTTCAGGCTTATGACCATGATTACACTTACCTCAGGAACGGCCTTTATTATGTGGCTTGGAGAGCAGATAACGGAAAGAGGTATAGGCAACGGCATTTCACTTATTATCTTTGCTGGTATTGTGGCTCGCATGCCTGCCGCTATTGGCAGTACACTCAGTCTTATTAGGGCAGGTGAAATGAGTATATTCTTTATTATATTTTTAATAGTTTTTATGTTTGCAGTGATTGCATTGATAGTTTTTATGGAATCGGGACAGAGGAAGATACCGGTTCAGTATCCAAAGAGGGTGGTGGGAAGAAAGATGTATGGGGGACAGAGCAGTCACCTGCCCCTTAAGATAAATATGGCCGGTGTTATTCCGCCTATCTTTGCGTCTTCTATAATTATATTTCCGGCTACTATAACGAATTTTATAGATATTCCATGGGTGAAGGTTATAGCAAGCAGCCTTAGGCCTTCGGGTATTATATACAATGTCTTATATGTTGTACTTATAGTTTTTTTCTGCTATTTTTATACCGCCATTCAGTTCAACCCTTCGGATATGGCTGACAATTTAAAGAAGAATGGTGGATTTGTCCCTGGAATAAGACCGGGAAAGAACACTTCAGACTATATTGACAAGGTGCTTTCAAGGATAACGCTGGGCGGTGCCATCTATTTGTCTGCTGTTTCTGTTATCCCATCGATACTTATAAGTGATTTTAATGTCCCTTTCTTTTTTGGCGGCACAGCGCTTCTGATCGTTGTAGGTGTGGCTATGGACACGGCACAGCAGATTGAATCTCATATGCTTGCAAGGCAGTATGATGGCTTGCTAAAAAGAGGCAGAGTTAAAGGAAGGCGTGGCTAATGGTTTACAATATTGTACTTGTTGGACCGCCTGGGGTTGGCAAAGGCACTCAGGGCATAAGGCTTAAAGAAAGATATGGTATCCCGATCATCTCAACCGGCGATATTTTAAGGGAATCAGTGCGTATAGGCAGTCCGCTTGGCAAAGAAGCAAAAAGTTTTATGGATAAAGGCGCTCTTGTTCCAGATGAGGTTGTTGTAGATATTGTCGGCGAAAGATTAAAGAAAAAGGATTGTGCCGATGGTTTTATACTTGATGGTTTCCCGAGAACGATTTCACAGGCAGATGCCCTTGAATCACTTCTTGAGAAGCAGAAAAAAACGATTACTCATGTCATTATATTCGATGTCTCTGAAGAGGAAGTTATCAGACGTTTAAGCGGAAGGAGACTTTGCAAAAAATGCGGGAACGCATATCATGTTATATTCAACCCTCCGGACAATGTCGGGGTGTGTGATAAATGCGGGGGGCAACTCTATCAGAGAGATGATGACAATGAAGAAACGGTTCTAAAAAGGCTTAAGGTTTATGCTTCCCAAACATCTCCGCTTATAGAGTTCTATCAGGACCGAGGGGTCTTGAATAAGATTAGTGGATTGGGCAGTATTGAAGAGATCTTTGAAAGAATCACTTTTGTCCTCGAAAAAAGAAACGATAATTCTAAAGACTCCTGATGAGATCGAGAAGATGAGGCGGAGCAACCTCATCGTTGCCGAAATCCTCGAATCTCTTAAAGGTCTTGTAAAACCTGGAGTTACAACAGGGTTTCTTGATAAATTCTGTGAAAGAGAGGCAATAAAGCGAGGAGCCAAACCCGCATTTAAAGGTTATAGAGGTTATCCGTACTCTTTGTGTGCTTCTCTTAATGATGAGGTTGTGCATAGTATGCCGTCGGAGAAGAGGTGTCTTAAGGAAGGCGACATATTGAGTCTTGATTTTGGTGTTTTCTATGATGGTTTTTATGGTGACGCTGCAATTACGCTTCCTGTTGGTGGGGTGGATGATAGGGCGATAAGAATTATTGATGTTACGAGGGAAGCTCTTTATAAAGGTATTGAAATGGCAGTGTCAGGTAACAGACTTTTTGATATCTCTGCTGTCATTCAGGGATTCGTTGAGGATAACGGGTATTCGGTTATAAGAGACTTTGTTGGTCACGGAATTGGTAGAGACCTTCATGAATTGCCTCAGATTCCAAATTTTGGTAAGGCTGGAATGGGTGTCAGATTAAAGAATGGTATGGTTCTTGCAATAGAGCCTATGGTTGCGGAAGGCGGTTATGATGTCAGGATATTGGATGATGGCTGGACGGCCGTTACCGCAGACGGAAGCCTTTCTGCACATTTTGAGCATACGGTGGCCGTTACTAACGGCAGTCCGTATATATTAAGTAACTTGCAGGGTGTTTAAATGCCAAAAGAAGAAGCGATTGAAGTTGAAGGCAAGGTGATAGAAACACTTCCTAATGCCATGTTCAGGGTGGAACTTGACAATGGTCATAGTGTGCTTGCGCATGTATCGGGTAAGATGAGGATGCATTTTATCCGTATATTGCCGGGTGATACGGTTTTGGTGGAGCTCTCTCCATATGACCTTACCAGGGGAAGGATAATCTACCGTTCAAAGTAAATTGGCTTAGCAGTGGGTTGTTTATAAATGGTTTGCTGTGTAAATGAAATAAATATAAGGATAGACGTATGAAGGTAAGAAGTTCTGTAAAGAAGATTTGTGATAAATGTAAGATAATAAAACGTAAGGGTGTTGTAAGGGTTATCTGTGTAAATCCTAAGCATAAGCAGAGACAGGGCTGAGATTGTATAGAGGATATTTTTTGTTTTACCTTATATAAAGGAGGTTATAGTGGCAAGGATAGCAGGAGTTGACCTGCCTAAAAATAAGAGGATAGAAATTGCTCTTACCTATATCTATGGCATAGGACGGACGACGTCGCAAAGTATACTTAAAGAAGCGAATATAGACGTGAATACTCGCACTGTTGATTTGACGGAAGAAGAAGTCGCTAAAATAAGAAGGATAATCGATGCAAAGTATGAAGTTGAAGGAGACCTTAGAAAAGAGGTATCCATGAATATAAAGAGGCTTATGGATATAGGGGCCTATAGAGGTTTAAGGCACAGAAGAGGGCTTCCGGTAAGGGGGCAGAGGTCTCATACCAATGCCAGGACAAGAAAAGGGCCACGCAGGGGTATCGGCGGTAAAAGATAATACGGACATCTTTAGGGAGGTTCTATGGTTAAGAAGAGAAAGACCAAGAAGAAGATAAAGAAGAATATAAGTTATGGTGTTGCTCACATACAATCTACTTTTAATAATACACTTATCACTATAACCGATACGGCAGGCGATGTTGTTGCATGGACTACCGCGGGCCAGGCTTTTAAAGGTTCGAGAAAAGGCACTCCTTATGCGGCCCAGATTGCCGCAACTAATGCCGCTAAAAAGGCAATGGAATTCGGCATGAATACAGTGGATGTGTACATAAAGGGCCCCGGTTCAGGCAGAGAAGCCGCTTTGAGGGCGCTTCAGGCGGCAGGGTTTAAGATAAACGTTATAAGAGATGTGACACCTATACCGCATAACGGCTGCAGGCCCCCAAAACGCAGGAGGGTCTGACATAGCCTGATATTGTGATGAATATTGTTGGTTGATGATTGAATTGTGTATACGAAATTCTTCCTTGTTTAAATCCTGAAATGTTTAATAAATTTTTTGATAATAC
>JALXFI010000093.1:0-2218 GCA_027069035.1 bacterium | reverse complement strand
GCAGTATGTAAGCTTTGCAGAAGAGAGGGAGGCAAGCTCTTTTTAAAGGGTGACAGATGCTATACTGAAAAGTGTGCATTTGAGAAAAGGGGTTATGTCCCGGGCCAGCACGGCCAGAGAAGAGGCAAAAAACCTACTGAATATGCTATAAGATTAAGGGAAAAACAGAAGGTGAAGAGGATCTACGGCATATTGGAGAATCAGTTCAGGGGGTATTTTGAAAAGGCTGAGAGGCAGAAAGGTGTTGCGGGAGAGAACCTCCTTGGTTTCCTTGAAAGAAGACTTGACAATGTTGTTTTCCGCTTGGGTTTTGCTGATTCAAGAACCGAGGCGAGACAGCTTGTGAGACACGGGCATTTTCTTGTGAATGGCAGACGTGTGGATATACCATCGTTTCAGGTGAAACCGGGATGTGTGGTGGAACTGAGTGAGAAGAGCCGAAAGAATTTAAAGATAAACGCCTCTTTAGAAGTTGTATCACGGAGAGGCATTCCTTCATGGCTTGAACTTCATAAGGAAGAGTATAAAGGGCTTGTAAAAGAAGAACCTAAGCGGGCGGAGATCACTCTTCCGATTCAGGAACAGCTTATCGTTGAGTTGTATTCTAAATAAATTAGTACGGCTAATTTGTTTTCATTCATAAAGAAAGAGGGAGATAATGTTTAGAGATTGGAAAGAGCTTATTAAGCCCAAGAGACTGGAGGTTGACAAAGGCAGCCTGACACCCTATTACGGAAAATTTATTGCGGAACCGCTTGAAAGATGTTATGGAACAACGCTTGGAAATGCCCTCAGACGTATCCTTCTTTCTTCTCTTCAAGGGGCTGCGATAACATCTGTAAAAATAGACGGCGTTCATCATGAATTCTCAAGCATACCCGGAGTAAGGGAAGATGTTGCAGAAATCATTCTTAATCTTAAACAGGTAAAACTCAAGCTTCATACAACCGAACCTAAAACCGTACATATAAAGGCCGGCGGAGAGAGAGAGGTCTGCGCAGGCGATATTGAGTGTGACAGCAATGTTGAGATACTCAACCCTGAACACCACATAGCCACCCTTTCAAAGGATGCCAAGTTGGATATGGAGATGGTGGTTAAAACCGGCAAGGGGTATGTGCCCGCCGAGCGGAACAGAGAGGAATCCCAATCGATAGGTGTGATATCTATTGATGCTATATTCTCTCCTGTCGAAAAGGTGAATTTTTCGGTTACCAATACACGTGTTGCCAACAGGACGGATTATGACAAACTTACATTTGAGGTATGGACGGACGGCAGTATAAGCCCCGAAGAATCAATTGGCGTTGCGGCAAGGATTCTGCAGGATCAGGCGCAGATATTTGTAAATATTGATGAAGAAGAGATTGATGATGTTGTTGAGGAGGATGAAGAGGCGGAAAAGGAAGAGGAGATAGACCCTAACCTCCTTAAGAGCGTTGAAGAACTGGAGCTTTCCGTAAGGGCTGCAAATTGTCTCAAGAACGCTGATATAAACTATATTGGGGAACTGGTTCAGAAGACCGAGCATGAGATGCTTAAGACCAAAAACTTTGGAAGAAAATCCTTAAATGAACTTAAAGAGATAATTGAAGAGATGGGTTTTTCCTTTGGGATGCAGATAAAGGATTTTCCCGACAGGGAAGAACTCGACAGGCTGGCGGCGGAACGCAAAGGATAGAGGATTTGTTTTAGGGTGTGGTAAAAGCTGAAAGTAGAGGTAGTTAAAGATGCGACATAACAGGGATGTAAAGAGGTTCAACAGGACGAGCGAGCACTTGAAGGCCATGATGAACAATATGGCTGCGGCTCTTTTCCTTCATGAGAGGATAGAGACAACCTTGCCTAAGGCAAAGGAGTTGAGAAGGGTTGCGGAAAAGCTGATAACTCTTGGCAAGAAAGGAAGTTTGCATGCAAGGAGGATGGCTTTTGCTTCCTTAAAGGATAGGACTCTTGTTAAAAGACTTTTTGATGAGATTGCTCCAAGGTATAGTGACAGGAACGGCGGATATACAAGAATAATCAAAACAGGTATGAGAAGAGGCGACTCTGCCCCTCTTTCTATAATAGAGCTTGTTGAAGAGAAGGTGGCGGAGAAGAAGAAACCTGCCAGGAAACGCACCAAAAAGGCGGCGAAGCCTGAAGCTTCCGTCTCTGCTAAAGCCAAAAAGTCTGAAAAGCCTGATGAGAAGAAGGCCGAAGCCGCTAAGGAAGTGGA
>JALXFI010000092.1 GCA_027069035.1 bacterium | reverse complement strand
CCATAAGATAGACGTTACCGATAGCAATGCCCGGCGAGACTCCTATACCTTTTAAAACCGTATTTTGAGGCGCCTTAAGCCAACCGCTCTTGGCCTTTCCTCCCTTGATGTCTTTCCCCATGTTTAATCTTCTCCGAATTTTGCCTTAATAAGAAGACCTAATTCCTGTACGGCGTTGTGTGCGTCCTCCCCCCTTGCCTTTACTTTTATTTTTGACCCCTTAGAGGCCGCCAGCATCATAACACCCATGATACTCTTGCCATTTACCTCTTTACCATCCTTCTCAACAAATATCTCAGACTTAAATCTATTTGCCAGGACAACAAATTGTGAGGCTGCGCGCGCATGGAGACCAAATTTATTTTCAATAACAAACACATCATCTGTCTGCAACTCTGAATCCATATTCTCACTCATTGCCAAATGATTTCCTCCTGACTTCTAAAATAAATATCGTTTTCCGTTTAATCCGTTAAATTTTTAAAAAACCCTTTCACGTTAATCTGCAATAAACGTAAACAGCCCTAATGCAATACTGTAAATATAGATAATCTTTACAGAGGTTAAGCCTTTTTTAAGTAGATAGGATGTAGAGACGACAAGTGCCAACAGGATTAAGGACATCCCCCCCCAATTATAAGAAAAAAGACTTTCGGCATAAATGCCCGATGACTTCCCGTTAAATAACAATAGTATAAAAACAAGAAAAAGGCTAAGGAGCATAAGTGTAAGAGACCTTATACGCCTTATCCAAGACGGCATACCGATATTTTTTATATATTCGCCTATACGTTCACCTTCAATATAACCCTTCCACAAACCATACGTGCGCATCCATAAGTGGGGTATATTGTATATCAAAAGAAACACCAAAGGCGCCCACACGCTTTCTCTTAAGGAAAAGAGCAAGGCTACAAGTAAAGCAAACGGTTTCAGAGCGCCCCAGAAGAAGGAATCTCCCAATGCGCCATATGAACCCATTATTCCGGTTTTAAAAGACTCAATCTCTTTACCCGTCTTCTTCTCTTCTTCCATCCTTATTACCGCCCCCATAATCGGCGAGGCCATATATGGGTGAGAATTGAAAAAACTTAAGTGGCGTTGGACTGCGTTTTGGTCCTTTTTAGGGTAGATCTTTTTTATAGCCGGAAGTATGCTAAATGCAAATCCGATGTTCTGCATCTTTTCAAAGTTCCATGCCGACTGGATAAAAAAACTTCTTAACCACACTTTAAATAAAACAACCTTATTCATAACTTATTATACCCAAAGGTTATCAATACAAACAGGATATAAAAAACTGTAAACTGCACAATAGGTCTTCTGACCGATTTTATAGAATTTATTGCTGCTGCGGTGCCTACAACCGGAAAGATATAAAAAAGCATCCCCAAAAGGCTTAAGATGTCACTATTCAATAAAGGATAAAGATAACGAACCAGAAATGTGCCGAAGACAATAAGCACAAATAAAATAATAAAATGTAATATAAAAGACAAACCAAGCCCCTTTAAGATCGCACTATCCACCGCCTTGTCCCCTACCTTCTCAACAGCCCGCAAGGTATATGAGGAAAGCTTTGAATTATAATCTCTTAAAAACCAGTCAACCTTCTGAAATATCCATCCGACAGGGAGAAAAAGCATGATCACAAAAACCATAATCTCCCTGTTCAAAACGCCAATGGCGCTGCCTGCTAAAAATACCACACTGCTTGCAACCACAGATAGGGCTGTTTCATTAGGAATAAGAGAAGACCCGACCGGAAGACGTTCGATCCACAGGAGTTCGATAAGAAAACCAAGGGTCAACCCATAGGTTATATTACCAAAGACCAAACCGATAAAACTCGACACCACAAGCGGCCTCGAAATCATCACCTGACAGGCGGCTGTCCTGTCAAGAGCAATAAGAGCCCCAAAAAACGCCATCATCATGGAGACTATAATAAGCATTCCTTTACCTCATATGCTCTATCGGAGGGGACTGCCCTGACATCTAATATCACACCTGCATCCTTTAATTCGTTAATAATATCTATATCTTCAACACCCAGATATACCGACTGTGTCAACATCTTTAACTGGCAAGGATTATGAAGGTTGCCTAAGTTTAACTTCTTGAAGTGAAAACCCATGTGATAGGCCTTAATGGCATCTTTAAGGTCTGCAAAGATAACTATTGTCCGCTCGCATCTTCTGTGGCTTCTTAACAGGCCATCCCTAAACCACCTTTTTAGAGTTACGCTTTGAAAAACAGGATTAGAATAATGTTCCGTTTCATCATGCGCTTCAAGCAGATAACCAATACCCTCATCAAAATCCTTTACAAGCACAGTTATATTCCGGGGGACTGCCGACTCTATTATACCTCTCATTAAACTGTCTCTTGAAAGAGCCTCGTTTATTACAACAATAGTATTGGCCTTTGTATAAGGAACCCATGTCTCTATGATCTGACCATGAACAAACCTTTCATCCACCCTTACAAGGACACTTAATTTAACCGTATCTGCATCTGCATAGCCGCCCATAATCTTACTAAGTTTCCTTAAGAACATAAAAGATCCCGTTTTGTAAATTGGAACTACAAATAGAAAAACTTACTTTTTATAATCCTCAAGAAGTTCACTTGCCAAAGATATGCTCTTTTTCCCATA
>JALXFI010000091.1 GCA_027069035.1 bacterium | reverse complement strand
GAAGACTATATCATTATAATCCATAAGCGCCCAGTTCCCATCGCCGACACCTTCTATTCCAAAGGCTCTTATACCCTTTTTCTTCATCTCTTCCTCTATATATCGGGCTATTGCCTGAACCTGTATCACAGAGTCACCGGCACATATAACTATGTAATCCGTATAGGTTAAAAGAGTTCTTACATCAAGAACAATCAGGTCAATGGCCTTTTTGTCAAGGGCGGCTTTTATTAAAGACTTAAGTTTTTCTTTCTGTTTTAAAGCCATCAACCTCCTTCCCTAAAAAAGTTTTAATATATACTGTGTCTCGTTATATATTCACCAACACCCCTGGGCATAAAATAGCGCACGGTTCTGCCCTGGGCGAGTCGTTCCCTTATCATTGTGGATGATATCTCAATAAGAGGCGTGTCAAGATAGACGATAAAGTGATTAGAAGTATGCATATAAAGCTTTTTTTTATCATCATAACAAAAATCTCTGCTTACTTCAACAGGGAGACATTCATGGATAGACATCTCATTATGACCAGACCTGCTTACAACAACAAAGTTAGAGAGTGTAAAAAGCTCCTTATAGTCCTTCCATGTAACAATATCTTTAAAGGAATCCCATCCAAGTATAAAACTTATATCGGTCTGTGTCCCGTATCTATCCTTTAAGTATCTAAGCGTCTCAATAGAGTATGACCTCCCCTTTCTCTTTATCTCTACATCCAGCACATCATAATCCGGATTGTCCTCAATGGCAATACCGACCATCTTTAAACGGTCTTCGGCATTTGCCACCGGGACCGTGTTTTTATGGGGCGGAAGGGAGGACGGGACAAACAAGACCCTGTCCATTGAAAAGGCATCCCTCGCCATATCGGCAACAAAGAGATGCCCATAATGAACAGGATTGAATGTGCCGCCGAATATGCCTATATGCATATCAATAGACCTATCATGGGATTATCCCCATCCACACAAGCTTAAAGACAAGTAAGCTTTAAAACTATATAACCTGTAACTTTTAGCCTCTACTCTCTTATCTGCCCGTCACCGTAAACTATAAACTTAGATGTCGTAAGCTCTTCCAGACCCATAGGCCCGTAGGCATGGAGTTTCGTTGTGCTTATGCCGATCTCCGCCCCAAGACCCAACTGAAAACCGTCGCTGAAGCGGGTTGAGGCATTTACAAGAACCGTTGAGGAATTAACCTCCCTTAAAAACCTCTGCGCATTGGCATAACTTTGCGTAACAATAGACTCCGTATGAAGAGAACCGTAACGCTCGATATGTTCCTTAGCCTCATCCAGACCATCCACAATTTTAACGGCAAGTCTTAAGTCCAGGTATTCTGCGCCCCAGTCCTCTTCTTTTGCAGGCAAAGCATAGGAAAGTATCCTTACCGTCTCTCTGCAGCCCCTTATCTCGACCTCTGCCTTTCTATATCTCTCTCCAATGCGCTTAAGAAACCTGTCTGCGACGGCCTTATGCACAAGGAGCGTCTCCATTGCATTGCATACACCCGGTCTTTGAACCTTGGCATTAAAGGCGATATCTTCCGCCATATCAAGATCGGCGGATTCGTCAACAAAGACATGACATACCCCTTTATAATGTTTTATTACAGGTATCTTAGAGTTTTCAACAACAAAACGTATCAGCCCCTCTCCGCCCCTTGGTATTATAAGGTCTATATACTCCTCACACTTAAGCATGGACCTAACGGCCTCTCTCTCCGTAGTGGGCACGACCTGAATTGCACCCTCGGGTATCCCCTCCTTCTCCCCCACACTGCCAAGTATTCCCGCAATGGCAAGGTTTGAATGTATCGCCTCGCTGCCTCCCCTAAGCACCACCGCATTGCCCGATTTAAGGCAGAGCGCCGCAGCATCGGCCGTTACATTCGGCCTTGATTCAAATATTATGCCTATTACCCCTATGGGTATCCTCATCCTGCCCACAAGCAGACCGTTAGGTCTTCTCCACATCTTTATTATCTCTCCCACGGGGTCGGGCAGCAGAGCGACTTCTTTAAGCCCGTCGGCCATAGATTTAATAACCTTGTCACTCAAAGTAAGCCTGTCTATCATGGCCTTTGAAAGCCCCTTATCCGATGCGGCTTCAAGGTCTTTCCGGTTTGTCTTTTTTAACAGATCGGCCTTTTTTAACAATTCTTCCGACATCATGGAAAGCGCCCTGTTCTTAACCTCGCTGCCAAGATTGGCAAGCCTGTTGGAGGCCTTGCGGGCAACCTGAGCTATCTTAAGAATACTACTATCAACAGACATAAATCCTCCTTTCACACAACTTTCGCTATAGCGGGATTTGAAATCAACAATACATCTTCAGCTGCTGTGTTCTCGACGATTTTCCTCCTCACCGCACTGATAAAGTGTATCAATCTTATACACCCAATATCAAAATATCACAAGGTTGTCCCTGTGGATGACCTCATCATAGAACTTGTATCCCAATTTCTTCTCTATATCCGAGGTATTTAATCCCTTTATCTGCTCCACCTCATGCGAGCTGTAATTTACAAGCCCTCTTGCAAACTCTTTCCCCTTAGCGCTTACACATGCCACTGCCTCACCTGCCTTGAATCTGCCCTCAACGGACACGATTCCTGAGGGCAGAAGGCTCCTGCCATGTTTAAGTACAGCCTCTTTTGCCCCTTTGTCAACCACTATCG
>JALXFI010000090.1 GCA_027069035.1 bacterium | reverse complement strand
GTTAAATAGCAATAAACGAATCGAGAAAGTAGGCCTTAGGATAAGGGAGATATGTGATCAAAAGTTAGGAACAAAATGGATTCCAAACGAGTTGGTTGCATATGTTAATAAATGAAGTAGGGTATTTTACTTAACCCATAAGTCGAAACTCGGGGTCAGGTCTTTAATGTTAGCATTAAGGTAAATTTTAATAAATACAATAATTTGCCTAATTTTTTTTACGGGGCTTAGATTAAATCGGCTACTTAGTGCCTGTCTGCGTAAGTTTACGTCCATGCGGATTATTTGCGGCTCCGTTATCCACAGAATGATTTAAAAACTTACTTGTATTAGTCACGAATTGTGTTGACAAGAAACAGACAACGCCTTAGACTCCGCAAGTAAATAAAGCAATCTATTTCCATACCTTAATCGTTTCAAAATTAACTCTGTATTTTTGAAAAATTTTGTCTATAACCTTTTTATTTTCATAAGCAACCATTATGCTTCCGCTTGAGAGCTTTTTGCCCCCGATTTTTTGCAGGGCTCCTTTGTAGGTGTAGTCTTTGGACTTTCTTTGATAGAGCTCCCTGTTAAGTTTTGCTTTTGTTTTTTGGTCTAATTCGGACAGGTTGAATGTGTATATAACGTAGGGTCTTTGCTGCAATAAAAGTCTTGTGTTGATGTCTAAGGGTTCTTTTAGGTATATGATTTTTCCTTCTAAAAAAATGTTTTGAAGCAGGCCTGTGTCAGTCTGTTTCAGCTCTTTTAGTGTTCTTATTGTAGGCTGTATGCTTTTTTTTAGCTCAAGGTTTATTATCTTATCCTGTATTTCCAGATTTGTGTCAGGATTTGTTGTCAGAATCAGCAAGTCTATATCTGATTTTGGCCCGTAGTCTTCTCTGGCAAAGCTCCCGTAAAGTATGATTGCTCTTAAGTCCTTAATTGCAGAGAGGTGTTTGACTATCTTTTTAAGGAGTCGCTTTTGGCTCAATTTTCTCACCGAAACGTTTTTCAAAGAAGTCTAAGACAAGATTTAAGTTCTCTATGACAATCCTTGCCCTTCTGCCGTTCATTCCGTCATAACCAAGATCACCGTAAGCAAACCATACTTTTTTCATAGCAGAGTTTATTTCCTTTGGGAAGTTCTTGTTTGAGTATTCATGCCTGCTAACATGTGTGCCGAAATGCTCACCTGCAATGGCAGCGTCTGCCTCGACAAGCTGTTCTATGACTTTTGTTGCAAGGTCCCCGACAACAGTGTTTTGCTTTTTGATATAGGCATCTACTACTGCTTTTAGCTTTTCTTTTGCAATGTTTAAATGTTTTATAAAGATGACGGTGAGCAAAGTTTACAGAATCAAAGAGAATGCATTGGAGCAGTGTCAGAGGGGCAGGGTTAATGAACCGCGGAATGTGGCAATATATCTTTGCAGGAGACTCAGTGGGCTACGCCTGTCGGAAATTGGCAGGGCCTTTGGCCTTGAGAAATACAGTTTGGTGAGCAGTGTGGTTTTGAGGACCGAAGGGATGCTCTTTCAAAGCAAGTCGCTCCAGAAAAGAGTAAAAACAATAAGGCATGAGATTGAGAAGAGTCAAGCAAAGACTTGACCCTTTGATCAATTAATTATCTTAAGGTATGAATCGTAAAGCAACTTGAATTCTTCAAGACTCAGGGTTTCGCCTCTTCTGCCGCTGTCTATGCCGGCATCATTAAGGATCTCTTTTGCAGATTCTCCAAGTGCCGCTTTTAAGGCGTTTTTAAGCGTCTTTCTCCTCTGTCCAAAACAGTTTCCAACAAGCCGTCTAAAGAGTTTTAAATCTTTTATTTGAACTCTTGGCCTGTCCGGTATGCGAAGTTTTACTAAAGAAGAATTTACCTTTGGTCTTGGATAAAAGGCCTTCGGGGGCACATCTCCAACTATTGAAACATCCGTTAAAAGCTGCACCATTACCGAAAGAATCCCGTAAGCCTTTGTGCACGGCGCTGCCGCCAGCCTTTGCGCAACTTCTTTTTGAAGCATGATAAAGAAGGATTCAAATACATCTCTCTCATCAAGGAGTTTAAAGATAAGCGGTGTGGAAATGCTGTATGGAAGGTTTGATACGAGTTTCAGCCGTTTTTTTTGTTTATTAAATATATCCTTATAAGATACTCTAAGCGCATCACCATGGATAATCTCTACATTACCTATATTCTTCTCTATAAGATATGCGGCAAGCCTTCTGTCTTTTTCTATAGCGATTACATTAGCCGCCCTTTTAGATAGGGGCAATGTCAGGACACCGAAGCCGGGCCCCACTTCAACAACTATGTCTCCTTTATCAATGTCCGCTTCGTTTAATATCTTTTCTGCAACACCTTCATCTATAAGAAAATTCTGTCCCAGCCTTTTTGTCGGAAGGATGTTTAACCTCTTTAGGATATCTTTTTGAATAGGGCGCATTTAGTGGTTGGAAAAGGATTTACTTTTCCTCTTTCGCTTTTGAATCTTCCATCTTTATATCAGAAGGTTTTATTAACAGGGCATTTAATCTGTAGGTGGGGACCTTGTAGATATAAGGGCCGCCTTCAAGGGCAGCCCACCACTCATCAGAGTGTTTTACAAGTTTAAGGCTTAAAAGCCTGCCGCCTGAGGCATCGAAAAGCTTGATATAAGTAGTTTTTTTAGCCTTTTTAAATGTCTTGATATCTGATTTTGCCTCTACAAAACCGGCGCCTTTAAGCCCGACTACGGCCTCAAGGATATCATCAATAAACGTATCTTTAAGCCTTTTTGCTTCTTCCTTTTCTTTAAAAAACCATTTTTTCCCGTCTTTGCGGAAAAATTCAAGTTTTGCTTCAGGAGAGTCTATCTCAACCTTGTAAATAGAGTCTTTAGTAAGTTTAACAATCTTTTTATCACGCCAGTCATTGACGGAAAAGTTTAAAAACCATCTTATATCGCTAATTGTCTGGTAAACCCTGTCATCATCCTTAACCCTTATATACAGGCTCCTTGGCCCGGCCGCTTCTTTCCCAGCTATAAACGAAAAAATTTGTTTCCCGCCTTCAAACAGGGTTATCCGGTCTCCGTTCCTGTCATCAACCTGATATAGGGCATGATTTTCTTTGTTTTTTGAGACTATGTGGTCAACCTTTATCGTCTTTATCTCGTTCAGAAAGCGTTTTATCTCTTCCTTATCCGCAGGATATTCACCGACATTCCAGCCTTTTTGAGTCCTTTTAATGACCTTTTTTTCTTCTGCATTTTTGCTTATCGTTATCTTGTCTATCCTTGAAGGGAGCAGTATAGATGTGTCAACAGGAGATGGAACCCCCGAATTTTTCAGGGCCGGGTTTATATAATCTCTTATGACAGGATAAAATGTTATAAGCAAAAGTATAACCGCTATGCCAAGCAGTATAAGGATCGTCTGTCTTTTCATATCTGATATCCTTTTAGAGTCAATCTTCTCCGCTTTAAAAGGTGAAAGAGCCCTGCAAAGAAGACTATAAGCAGTGTCAGAATATAAGTCCCAAATTTTAAGAGCATTATCTGCGCGGGATCTCTAAATAAGAGCCTTCTTATATTAAGGTTCTTTATCTTTACATCGGCAAGATACGGCTCCTCTGCGAGCCATTCAACGGCGTTAAGGCCGAAGGCAAGGTTTTCAGGAGAGTTTTTTACAAAGTTATCCGTTAAAAAATCCGAATCGCCCGTTACTACCATACGCCACGGTTTGTTGGTTGAAGAGTTGTTTATGGATTTTCCCAAAAGGGCAACCGAGAGGATGCGCTTGTTAAGTTCGCCAGAAGGTTCAAACCCCTGATTTGGGGCTATGTTGAAATGTTCGGCCTGAACCCCTCCAGCCTTGCTTGTCACAAATATCTTATGTACAGTTATCCCGTCTTTTTCTTTTTTCAATGATATAGAACTTGCCCACGGGAATAAAACAGCCTCTATGCCGCTGCTTAGGGGAGATATCTCTTTTGGTTTCAACGCCCGTATCCAGAAGGGATACGGCACTATGTATCTGAAATTCCCTCCGCCGAAACTCACGCTTTCATGAGACCTTAAGTCATAGACTATATCGTCGTTTATATCCAAGCCGAATTGATTTAAGAATTCGGAGAAACTGTTCTCATTTTTTTTAACCATTAAAGAATTCATATCTATGGAGACCTTATCGGCCATAAAGAGGATACTTCCGCCGTTGCCAAGATACTCAAGTATCCTTTCTTCTATCTTTTTGTCTATCTCTTTTGATGGGCCTGCTATGACAAGCACGTTGTAGCCAAGTAAAGGTTTTTTATCCTTATCCTCTTTATTCAGCTCAAGTTCGCTTACAGTAAACTGACTGTCGAGTTCTTTTTTAAAGCCGCTTAGATCTGAAAATATACTTTTTTCGCCGTGGCCGCTTAAAAAAGCCACCTTCTTCTTTTCTTTTACCGTAAGTTTGCTTATAAAACTTGTAAGCTGATACTCAAGGTCTGCCGATGTCCGAATAAAGGGTATCGTCTCATGTCTATCCCCATAAGATACAACAAGTCCTAAGTAACCTGTCTTTAACTGAAACTCCTCCTGGCCGATAAGGTTAAACTGCGCCTGCCTTATACCGAGCATTGCGGCCTCATTTCTTGCGGCAGGGTCTGAATCAGGGTCTTTGTATGTAACAATGATATTGCCTTTGCCGAGTGTTTGGTAGTCTCTTAACGTATCCTTTACATCACGCTGGAGGGGGCCAAGTTGAGCCGGCAGTCTCTCGGAAGAAAAGACCGTAATATTAACGATGTCATTAAGGCTGTTAAGGAGCTTTTTTGTGCCTTCTGAAAGTGTGTACCTTCCGTCTTCGGTAAGGTCTATCCTTCCGGGTATGCGTGAACCTGTTATGCCGATAAGTATTGTAATTAATATAAGAAGGCCGACGCCTATCTTATAGTTCCTGTAATAATTTGCATGATTGCCGAGTTTGTTCTTTATAAGGGAAAGGTATGTAAGGCTTAGGAATACGGCGGAGACCGATAAAAAATACAGGACGTCCCGCAGGTCTATTACACCTCTTGAAAGGGACGTAAAGTGGGATATGACGCTTAACCGTTCGATAATATGAGCGGCTCCTATGGGAATACTTGCGGTTATAAGCTCTGAGCCGGAGATAACAAGGAAAAAACAGCAAACCACCGATACGAGAAGGGATGTTACCGAACTCTTAAACAGGCTTGATACAAAGACGCCCAGAGATACAAAGACAAAACCAAGAAGGATACTGCCAATGTACTGGCCTGCAAGTATGCCGATGTCAAACCTTCCAAAGAAAGCTGAAAAAAACGGCACGAGCAGTGTAAGCATCAAAGAGACAAGAATGAATATAATGGCGGCAAGGAACTTAGATAGAACAAATTCGAATTCGTTTACAGGATGGGTAAGTATCCACTCAAGTGTTCCCTCTTCTTTTTCCCGTGAGACGCTCCGCATGGTTATGGCTGGTATAAAGATCATAAAGAGCCATGGAAGCATCTCAAACATAGGTCTTAGGGAGGCCTGCCCGATTATAAAGTATGAACGGAAGAAGAGAAATTCCCAGAAGAGAACGAATACAAGGAGTATCAGATAACCCGCAGGGCCGTCAAAGTAATCCTTAAGTTCTTTTTTTATAATCGTTTTTATGTTCAAGGCAAACGGCATCGTCAATGTCCTGAAATCGTTAAATATGGTTGCTAATCGGTTTTATGGTTGTTTTGTGTCAGACGCTGAAACACCTCTTCAAGCGTCCTCTTCTCTTCGGCAAGCCTCCAGAGAGTCCACTCGTTTTCTCTTAACAGTTTAGAGATATACGGCCTTATCTCTGTGCCATGCTCTGTCTTTATGGTAATCTTCTTGATATTATCCCTTAAATCTTCCACATAAATCTCTTCAACACCTTCTATCTCCTTAATCTTCTGCTCCGCCCCTTCCCCCTCTATATGAATCTCTATTGCCTGTTTATCATGTCCACTGCTTATGAGTTCATCCGTGCTTCCGTCTGCTATCAATTGTCCCCTGTTTATTATAAGGAGTCTTTTGCATACTGCGCTTACCTCCTGCATTACATGGGTGCTGAGTACGATCGTATGATCTTTACTGAGCTCTTTTATGAGTTCTCTAACCTCGGCGCGTTGGTTAGGGTCAAGCCCTTCGGTTGGCTCATCGAGGATAAGCACCTTGGGTTTATGAAGCAAGGCACATGCAAAACCGACGCGCTGACGGAAACCCTTTGAAAGCTCGCGTATGGGGCGGTAGAAGACACCGCTTAAGTTGGTGGCCGTTACGACAAAATCAAATGCATCTTTCTTTTTTGAAGGTTCTATCCCTTTGAGGTCTGCGGAGAGTTGAAGGAATTCAGAGACAATAAGGTCTTTATAAAGGGGGTTGTTTTCCGGCATATACCCTATAAGCCTTTGAATCTCAATGTCATTGCCGCTGACAGGGATGCCGTCCACAGATATAGAGCCTGTGTCAGGATAGAGAAATCCTGCGATCATCCTCATGGTGGTGGTCTTGCCTGCGCCGTTGGGGCCTAAGAAACCAACCACTTCACCGCTGTTTATGTGAAAGGAAAGGCTCTCTACCGCCTTTAAACCGTTAAAGCTTTTTGTTATTCCGTTTAAAACGATCATACTATTTAAAAGATATGTAAAAGGGTTCTTAGTGTCAAGTATGAATCTTGCCCAAAAACCTATCTCTGTTTTTGGGCTTGCTCAAATCCCTGTCTTCTTTCTTTATAGAGAGAGGTTGGCAATGGCGTTAAGGTCAAGAGCAGAGCTTTCGCCCGTCTTTAGTCTGTAATAGGCGGCTGAAGCTATCATAACGCCGTTATCGGTGCAAAGCTTTGGCGGCGGGACGGTTAAACTTAAACCTTCTTTACGGGCACGCTCAGCCATCTTTGTCCTAAGCCTGCTGTTTGCGGCTACGCCTCCGCTGATAAATATATTCTTAACGCCGTTTTTGCGGCATGCCGTAACCGTCTTTTCAACAAGTACATCGACAACCGCCTCCTGAAAACTTGCCGAAAGGTCGTTTAAGTCCTGCTTTTCAGGCACGCCGTATTCTTTTACATATCTGTTAACCGCCGTCTTTAGGCCGCTGAAACTAAAATCAAGCGAGTCCTTCGATATAAAAGGCCTTGGAAAGGCGATTGCTTTGCCGTTGCCTCTCTTTCCAAGCCTATCTATAACTGCGCCTCCGGGATATCCGAGATTCAAGAGTTTTGCCACCTTATCGAAAGCCTCACCTGCAGCGTCATCGCGGGTCTGGCCAAGCAGGGTGTAACTGCCGAAAGAATCCACTTTGCAGAGAAGGGTGTGCCCTCCTGAGACGATAAGCCCCACAAAAGGCAGTGTTATACCTCCCATAAAGAATGCGGTTGAGATATGGCCTTCCAGATGGTTTATACCTACAAAAGGGATGCCCTTTACAAGAGATACGGCCTTCGCAAAAGAAAGGCCAACAAGGACTGAACCTACGAGACCAGGGCCATAGGTAACACCTATGCCATCTATTTCATCGATACTTAGAGAAGCCTCCCTCAATGCCTCCTCAACAACCGGTATGACGGTTTCAATGTGTCTTCTTGATGCAAGCTCAGGGACGATTCCGCCGTATTTAGAGTGGATGTTGTCCTGTGATGAGACCACGCAAGAAAGGAATTTCCTGCCGTTTTCTACCACTGCGGCAGACATATCGTCACAAGAAGACTCTATCCCAAGCACAAGCATTATTACTCCGTTATCGTCTTTTTAAACTTAACCTTATGGAGAGGTATATACA